>NZ_CAURKP010000134.1:0-14684 GCF_963525155.1 uncultured Rhodococcus sp. | reverse complement strand
GTGACGACGTGCTCGCTGCCGATATGAGTGTCGTCCGAGAGATTACCCTGCCAACTGCTGTACGTGTGGTCGATGGGATGCCACCAGATGTATTTCTGTGTGTCGCAACGCCAGCGGACCCACCATTCGAGCATCTCGCCGGTGCAACCGTGCATATCCGTACGGACTGCGACGTGCAGCCCTCCAGATGGCAGTCGCTCGTATCCCATCTCCAATTGCAGAGGCTTCGGATCTAGTAGAGCGGTGACTTCTGACAGGTCCATTGATTCAGCTCCTCGGATCGAGTTTTTCCAACGAGCTGAAGGTATGAGCCAGATGTGCTGCGCGTCACCCCATTTGTCCCGGTTTCCGGGACTAAACGGTTACGCCCGAGAAGTCGACATCGGACGATGGCACGCATCACATCGACCGCCCGAATCGGGCTCACTGTCTGGAGAGACAACACATGCATCTCAATGCACCCGCGCGAACCGATGAACGTGGGGAGACTCGATCCCACCCCGCAGTCATCGGGTTGTGCATGGTTATCACCGTGATCGAGGGATTCAACCTGATCGTCTACGGATCTGTTATTCCGTTGCTGTTGGAAGACTCGTACCTGCGCATAACCGATCAACAAGCAGGGCTGGTCGGCGGGCTCGTCTATATCGGAGCCATCGCCGGATCTGTACTGGCCCCTCTCGCTGCCGAGCGCTCCGGTCGAAAGTGGGTTCTCATTGTTGCCATCGCACTGTTCGCTTTCGGAGCCGTGATCACCGGAGCGTCGATCAGCATCGTCATGCTCGCAGTGGGTCGATTTGTCACTGGATTCGGCGTGGGCGGCGCGCTCACCACCGCGATGACAGTCGCTCGCAACAGTGCGGCATCGTCACGGGCGTCGTTGGTCGTCACGATCACAATGGCAGGTATCCCACTCGGCGGCGTCGTCGCGTCACTGCTCGCGATTCCAGTGCTTCCTGCGCTCGGATGGCGCCCGATGTTCTTCATCGGTGCATGTACGGCTCTGGTGATCCTCGCCGCCGTCGTGATAATCGACATCCCGACCGACACTCCCCAGGAGGTGGCGGGGCGTTTATGGTCTGGTCGGCAAAAGATTGCCGCACTGTTCACCGGCCGCGGGTCCACAATCGCACTGGTTGTCGCGGTATGCGCAATCTCCAACATGGTTGCGTGGCAGGGACTCAACGTGTGGGCAGCGCAGTCGATTATTGACTTGGGGTACACGCTGAACACTGCTCTTGTGGTCACCTTTACTCTGACCGGTGCCGCAGTAATCGGTTCCTTTGCCAGTGCGTGGGCGGCCGACCGCCGCGGGGCCTCAGTTGTAGCGGTAGCCACCAGCGCGTGCACGCTCGTCGGACTTCTCGGAATGGTCTATCTGCCGACATCGTTGACGGGGACCATGATTTGTGTGGCACTGATGGGCATCGGCGGCCATTCCACGATGAATCTGGTGCACACGACCACAGCCGATGTCTACCCGTTGCCTGCACGAGCAACTGCCCTTGGTTGGTCGAACGGGACATCATTCGTCGGGGCGTTCTTAGGCCCGGTAATCGGCGGTACCTCCATTGCGTCGGGTGGAGCCGTCGGATTGTTCAGTACGTTCGCGGGTGCCGCGGCAGTGTGCTTGGTCGCGGTCTGTGCACTCTGTTTTGCAGATAGGCGCATCAGACGGTAGGGATACCACTGATCACGAATCAGTTCCCGACCTCCCAGTAGGAGCCGGGAACTGATTCGCGCGATCTGCAGAAGTCACGGGAGCACACAGAAGAAGCTCTCAGGCAGTCGCATTCAGAATTGCGCTCGCGACAAACCCAGATCCACCTGACTGTTCACCACTTTGAGACCTTCGACCGCGAGTTCCTTCTTCGCTTTGAACCGCCCGGACGGAATGACGATGGCGATCGCTTGAAGCGCGCCAGTCGGTCCGATCATTGCAGTAGCCACGGCGCAGATCCCTACGTCGTGCTCCTCGATGTCGACGGAGACGTGGGAGCGACGCACCTCCGCCAGTTCCGCCAGCAGCGCCGCCCGTTCGGTGATCGTCTTATCCGTAAATCGTGGTAGAACCGGTGACAACAACGCAACTGCCTGCTCCTCCGGCAACTGAGCAAGCATGGCCTTCCCGATACAACTCGCATGCAGCGAAAAGCTCTTGCCGACCTTGGTGACGCCTCTGAGCCTTTCCGGTGAGGCAATCTGATCGACGACGACAACCTCGCGACCACTGAAGATCGCCAACTCCACGTTCTCGTTGACGGTACGAGCCAACGTCGCCAGCTGAGATCGATTGGCCGAGAGGAGCCGTAGGTGAGCATTCATCCCGAACTTGAGTAAGCCGGGGCCCAAGATGTATCCGGATCTGTCCGGAACTCGGACCACGTACAACTCACGTTCGAGAGCTTGAATAACTCGGTGCACCGTCGAACGTGGAAGTCCGGTGCGGGTTGCGAGGTCTGTCAGCGTCATCGGCCAGCGACTCTCGGCGATCGAATCCAGAATCACCGTGGCCCTGCCTATGTTCGCCACGACTAACTCCTCGTCCAGGTCCTGGTTACCGCAAGTTCGATGATGCTCCAGTCTCGTTCGTCGACAACCATCGTGTATTCACCGAGGGTGTGCACCGAGGGATCGGGTTCGAACACCCACCGAGTGTAGTGCGCGTGAGCTTTCCACACTCGGGGGCCAGACCCGGCGAGCACCACGAGGTTGCTGACGTCATGGCGATGTGCGACAGGTGATTTCCACAATTCTGCGAAGAACTTCTCCGCATCGTCCGGATGATCGAAACCCGTCCCGGGGAAGCTAACCCGGGCAGAAGCCAGGAGCCCCACAGCACCGTCGACGTCTTTGCGGTCCACAAAGTCGACGTACGTGTGAAGTAGGTTCGAAATCCAGTGTCTGGCCGAGACGACTCCCTGGAGCTGACTGCAGGTCACGATTCCGTCTGCTCTTGCCACTGTCGAACGTAGGAACGTCCGTAATCGTTGCCATGCGGAGTGCGCATCACCGTGTGAATATGGAAGGGCTGAGGAGTGTCGTAGTCGAGGAAGACACCGCAGTGGTGATCCAGTTCAGCTATCAAGACCGGGGATTGGATGCGGTAGTAGAAGACGTCTCCAGGGCGGTGCCCGCCGATCCAGCAGAACCATGTCCGGTCCAGGTGCTCTTCGATCTCGCGCAGACGAGCAGTCCGAGGTCCCGCGGGCAACAATGCCACGAACTGTTCGGCGATCGCGAGCACTAGTTGTCTGGCACGCGTGTCCATCTGATCGACGGGAATGCCTTCGAAGGGAATCACTCGGTTGTCCTGAAACGCTCCGGCGAGGTGCCGCTCATCCCCGGGGTGTACTCGCCCGGGAGGCATGGCCGGATCGTTCATCAGCCCGTATACAGTGGCCTCACGCCGCTGGTCGTCAGTGAGTGCGGCCATCAGTTCTATACCGAGTTCGATTCGACCAGTGAATGATTCGATGCCGGCGTGGGGACCATCGTCTATCTCGTTGGGTTCCGCGCCGAGAAAGACCGGACTCACAACCATCCGCCCGCCGATGATCAGACAGTTGACCGCGCAGTGGTGACCGTACAATTGCCATCCCCACGGCGAGACGACACTCGGTTCACCGTACAGAGCGACGTTGTAACTGAATTCGTTGAGTATCGTCTCCAATCCGACAACCTCGCCGAGAAAACCATTGATCAACATCATGTTTCGGACGATTCGGAAACCTTCGGGGCTCAGCGAGGCCTCGACCAATCGCAAAGCCAACTGTCGAACACGTTGCGATTGGAACTCGAGTCGTACTCCGGTGTCGAACTGCATGAACTCGGGGTTCGCCCACGTCTGCCACTCGACAGCATCGATCGGATAACTGATCCTGGAGCGATCGACGTCACTCAACTCCGCAAGTAGATCTCTCGCAGCATCCACCATTTCATCCACCGGAGCCTCTTCACCGTGCGTGACGGCTGTCAAAGGGTAAAGCCCGTCCGTGATCGTGCCGTTTTCGGTGACTCCTCGAAATTCGTTGAGATATAGCGGCTTCCATCCCTCAACGAGATCACCGGTAAAGGTCCCAGGCCGCCTTGACACATCGCGATAGGCGTAGGGATCCAAACCTCGAACACTCGATAGTCGGCGATGGTCGTGAGGAAACAGATGTGAGCGGAACTCACCGGACATGAATCGTCCTTTCAGACTGGAGTGTTGTGCCGTACGACGGCCGCACGTACTGCAGCCACATCGCCGGCGGAGATTGCGTCGACAAGTTCGACGTGGATGTGAAACCTCTCGGTGCGGTAGCCCGCTGTGTCACGCTCGTTGTCGAACTCGGTGGCCGTGCCGTGCAGCGGGCCCAGAGTGCCGATATAGACCGATCGCGCAAGGTCATTGGGAACGATCGTCGCGATTCGCTCGTGCAAGGCCCAGTTCGCTCGGAGGAAGGTGTCCCAGTCGGGGGCGGATTCCATCCGCTTCAGGTGTGCCCCCAAGTCGGCGATGTCGGCCCGGCTTCGATGCCGAGCCGCAGCAGTGTCGATCAAGATTTCGAGGTGATCACGCAACTCGATGGCATCCGCGACGACCGAGGCCCCCTCGCTGACACTCAGCAACGTATGGCGCAAGCGAACCGCCGGGCTCTTCTCTGCGACAAATAAGCCGCCACCTCGCCCCTGGCGGATCTCCAGCACTCCCCGATCACGAAGCAGTCGAACCGCTTCGCTGACAGTCGAATATGCAAATCCGGTCTCGCCGCGAAGCGATTCCAGCGTGCCGATTGGCGCACCGGGCTCCAGGTTCTGCTCCCGAATCCGGCTGTCGATCGCCGCCGCCAACTGCTCGGCTCGGGTCCCCCTCCCCACCGCTTTGGACAGCACAGAAATCGGGTCACTCGGCGCAACAGGAATCCGGGGCACGCGTCCGCCTTGTCCATCTGGGGTGTCGTGAGGCATAGTCCTATGAAACCATAAACCTCCGAAGGTTTATAGGTTTAATTCGAACCTGAAAGGCAACTGATGAAAATCGTTGGGATTCAGCAACCCGATCGTGGAGTTCAGGTGGCTCAACTGTCCGAGGACGGCTCCCACGTGAGTGTCGTGTGCACTCTCGAAGAGTTCTGGTCGGATCCCGCCGGCAAGCTCGCGACGACTCCGACCGGGCCACACCTGCCGGTAGCCGACATCGAGTTCGTTCCACCGGTCCTGCCGGGCGCGAGGGTGGTCTGCATCGGACTGAACTATCTTGCCCACGTCGCAGAGGGGAGCTACCGCGCAGATCCTCTACCCGCCTATCCGACTCTGTTCGCCCGGTGGCCCAACTCCCTCACTGTCGGCGACACCGATGTCCCCGTTCCAGCCAACGAGCAGGGTCTCGACTGGGAAGGAGAGGTGGTCGCCTGGGTTGGGCAAAAGCTTGCCGACGCCACTCCCGACCAGGCCCTTGCAGCTGTCGTCGGATACTCGACGTTCAACGATCTCACCTGCAGGCGAGCACAGAAACTCACCTCGCAGTGGATACTCGGAAAGAACGGTGACCGATCCGGCCCACTAGGACCGATGGTTCCTGCGAGCGAAGTCGGCGACCTGCGCGACGGCCTGCGAATACAAACCCGCGTCAACGGCGAAATCGTTCAGGACGCTCGCACCGACGAAATGGTCTATACAGTCGGCGACACCTTCTCTCACATCTCTCAGACCTTCACACTGCACCCCGGCGATCTCCTCGCTACGGGCACACCGTCGGGAGTCGGCTACGCACGCTCACCCCAATGGCTACTACAACCAGGCGATCAGGTCGAGGTCGAAGTCGAAAAGCTTGGTACTCTTCGAAATACATTGGTATCCAGGAATACTCGATTCGAAGGCTGAGCAAGAACGAGGCACCATGTCACGAGAGCCATCAGTCCGAGATGGGCGATCCCCCAGATCGCCCTCGACAGACGCCAGAGTGCCAACCTTCGCCGACCTCACGGGTGACCGTCAATACTTTTCTGATTGCATTCGGAGAAGACAACTTTCGCAGTCGCTGCAGCGCCCGATGCAGGTCGAGTGACACCTCGTCTGTCGTACGGGCAAGCGACGTTGCGGTCGCCTTTGTATCGAGCCCGACGATCAGCCGCAACACCAAGACATCGCGTTCGACAATCGGGAGCGTTGTCGGAGGCGGAAGCGATCCACCGCTAAACCCGTCGGATGCCGCCCGAGCAATTGCGATGCTTGTACTCGCGTACAGCACGCGTAGAAAAGGCTGATACGTCTCCGATCCGTCGCACACTGCCGTGAGAACGGCGACGCACGCGGCATCCGCGGCGGAATCGGAAACGGCCTGATCAAGCTCGGCGCGGCACCGCAGCACAACCATCGGACGAAACGCCGCATACAAACTGGCCATGGACTCACGGCTACCGCTCCGCGCCGCGGCGGCCAATACATCCAGCGAGCCTTCCTGCAACATGGGCTCACATCTCTCTTTCTCGACGGGACATTCGTTGTGCGGTCCGAGAGATCAGCTGGAACCGAACGGTCCCACGAAGTGGTTCCGGCGGATGGTCATGCCACGATCAATCCCCTGCCCGAAGGATTCTCGAGGCTCTCTCTCAGCCCTGAGGCACACCCCAGTGAAGTCCTGCATCCTTGCCGTCCACTGGCACTGACCTGGCAAATTCCTGGCAGGGTGCTGATTCAAACCGAACGCCTTGCACTGCAGAATTTTTCGATCCGGTCAGCGTGTATTTGCTGCTCCAAGTCCGACCGTTCCGTTCCAGGCGACGAGGGGTCACACGGGCGTAGGGTCGAGAGAGTTCGGCTCAGTCGTCAAGAGCGGAAGGACACCCAGACAATGCGGAGCGATGGAGATACGTGGGACATCGTCAGTAGCGTCGGACTTACCGCGCTGGCAGTGGCAACGTTCCGAGCACTGGAGAGCACCCGTCCGGACGCGATCATCGAAGACAAGTTCGCATCGTGGTTCGTAGAAGCTGCAGCCGAGCCGCATTTCACAGCTCTTCTGAAAGATCCCACACTCCTCGAGGACACCCCCTTCGGCGGTTTCATGGGGTTGCGAACCAGGTTCTTCGACGAATTCTTCTCGTCGTCAACCGAATCCGGAGTAAGGCAGGCGGTAATCGTTGCAGCAGGGTTGGATTCGCGTGCGTACCGGCTGGATTGGAGCTCAGGATCGACGGTATTCGAAGTGGATCAGCCAAAGGTGCTGGAGTTCAAAGCCGAAGTGCTCGCGGCGCACGACGCCCAGCCGAAGACCGATAGACGCACTGTGCCTACCGATCTGCGAAACGACTGGCCGGCCGCACTCGAGGAGGCTGGTTTCGACCCGAACGAACCCACAGCCTGGTCGGCGGAAGGCCTGCTCGCCTATCTCCCCGGCCCGGCCCACGACGCCCTGTTCGAGCGGATCGACGAACTCTCGGCCACCGGTAGTCGCTTGGCGGTGAACGACTTTCCGGCCGGAACCGACCCGAGCAAGCTTGCGGCCATCAGATCCAAGTACTTCGCCAAGGACCCGTTCGGAGACCTGGACATTTCGCAACTGTTCTACAGCGACAAGCGATCCGATCCGGGCCAGTGGTTGGCTGAACACAATTGGACTGTCCGACGCTTCAGCTCGGTCGAGTTGGCAGAACTGTACGATCGCCGGATCCCCGAACTCCCCGAAGAAATCGCAGCGCTGTCAACGCAACCCTCCTTTTTGGCCGCGACCAAGAACTAGCTCTCGCAGTCATCACGAAAGTTCTTCGAGTGCAGCCTTTCTCCCATTTGTCCAGCTGCAAGGTGTGTGTCACCACTACCAGCAGTTGACGGTACTCGAGGATGAACCGATTCAGTACCTCAGGCTGAGTATGTCTACACCTCAGACGGACGCGCGCCGAAGAAGATGCTGATGAAATAAGTCCATGAAACTCGAACACACACGCAGGAAGAGTCGCCCGCTCACGCTGGTAGCACTTGCCTCCGCAGCGGTATTCGCCCTCGCCGCATGTACTTCCGGGACTGATTCCGCACAAACCTCTGAAAACCGCACAAAGACCTCCCCCACCGCGGCACCCGCTACGGTCACGATCCCTGACAGCTCCGTCGGCAAGCAGATCACCTGGCTTCTCAGTGCGTTCAACACGAGCACGCCGTTGACCCAGGAAGAAATCGCCGAACACTTCGGGCCCACTGCACCCGTCGTCCTGACACCTCCGGACTTCGACTCCATCCGAGCCGGACAGCCTTGGACAACAGTGAAGTACAAGGGAGGCGACTCCGACGGCACAGTTTCCATCACCAGCACCACCGGCGGTGCGTTCGACGTCAACGTCGTCGTCGACGGCAACGGGCTGATCCTCGGAATGGCGATCACACCGACCAAGGACGTTCATGTGCCGGCCGCATCTTGGCAAGAACTCGAGGCAGCTGTCAAAGCGCTTCCCGCGCCGACCAATCTGACCGTCACCGAGGTCACCGAAGGAAAGAACGCCGAAGTCTTCAGTGTCGGCGACACCTCACCACAGCCCACAGGGTCAACGATCAAGCTGTACGTTCTCGGCGCGGTCGCGACGGCCGTCCAGAACGGGACACTCTCCTGGGATCAGAAGCTCACCATCACCGACGACCTCAAATCGATGCCCGGCGGGACCATGCAGGACCTGCCATCGGGAACTGAAGTCACGGTCCGAGATACCGCCGGCAAGATGATCTCGATCAGCGACAACACCGCCACCGACATGCTGATCGCTGCTGTCGGGCGCGAGCAGGTAGAAGCCGAGTTCGCCCCGATGGGCATGGCAAATCCTTCGCTCAACATCCCGCTCAAGCCGACCCGCGCACTGTTCCAACTCGGCTGGGGTGACCAAGGCGCACAACGTATCGCTTGGCGCGACGGAACTCCGGACGAGCGTCGAGCGATACTCGCGGCACTACCTGGCGGCCTGGTGGACATCCCGGCGTCAGCATTCACCACCCCCGCATGGCCTTTCGACATCGATTGGTTCGCCTCGCCCGCCGACCTGCGTGCCGCGTTGGTCACGTTGCAAGAGAAGGCGAAGACCGAGAGCGGCGCACCGGTTCGAAACATTCTCGCCGAGGATCCGGCGCTCAGTGACGAGTCCGCGAAATGGTTCACTTACGGCGGATTCAAGGGCGGCAGTTCCATCGGGGTCCTCGCGGGTGCCTATTACGTGGAACACGACGATCGTGCCTGGGTTGTCACCATGCAAACTCATGGTGACGACGCTGCACTGGTTGCCGACCCGGCTCTGTACTTCGATCCGGTCGACGACGCGATGCTCTTGATCCAGAATGATGCGACCAGCTAAAGCGCACTCCCCAACTCGAGCGCACGTCCCAACTCGCGCAAGATTCACCGAAAGGCCTGTCCCGACAAAGGGATCCGTTGGGGCAGGCCTTTGTGATCGGTCAGGAAAGTACGACGCGCTCGAGCCTGTCGGCGATCGCTTTGCCGACGCCCCAGTCGAGTGCTGCACACCCGACCGACTTGAACACCGTGCGACCGTGACGCTCCACGCCGGATTCCATTACCGCGCCCAGTGATCGGAGGTCGGAGATGGGGAACTCTCGCTCGATTGCCGACCTGACTTCGCCCGATCCCTCCAGACATCCGGCTACGTCGTCGAGGACGGTAACCGTCGAAGCATCGATGAGCCCGGCAGGGAGTTCCGTCATCGACGGACGGAAGGATCCGACTGCATTGACGTGGACGTTTGCCGGCAGTGCTTCCAGGTCGAACAACGGTGACGTGGCACCGGTCGCGCAACACACCACGTCAGCATTTCCGACGCATTCGTTTGCCGATCCTGCTACCGAGAGCCGGAGTCCTGGATGCCTCACTTTTGCTTCGTCGACAAAGCGTTGTGCATGCGCGAGAGTCCGGCTGTGTACCGAGATCTCCTCGAATTCCCGTACTGCGCAGCAGGAATCAAGTTGTGTCGCGGCCTGGGCGCCGGAGCCGAGGATCGCCAGACGCCGGACCTTTTCGGGCGCCAGCACGTCCGTTGCCACACCGGAGACCGCACCGGTTCGCAGCGCGGTGAACCGGTGGGCCTCCACGCTGAATCGCGGAAGTCCGGTGGCTCCGTCGTACCAGAGCACAGTTCCTTCGATGCGCCTGCTTCCGTCGATGTCGTAGATCGTCAGCGTCTTGACAACGGCGTCTCGGGTGGTCCGATGCAGTGCGGACATCACGAGCAACTGGCCGTCCGCCACGACCGTTCGCGGTGGTTGTTCGAGCCGCCCCTCGTGAAGTTCGGTGATGGCACTGGCCACCGCTGCGACGGCGACCCCGACGGGAATCAACGAGTCGAGCCTGGCGAGGGCGATGTGTGGAGCCACTGCATGATCTTCGATTTCCATCGTTTTCCGATTCCGTTTCTCGGGGTGTACTTCAGGGCTAGTTCACTGAAATTCCTTGACATCCAATCGGTAAGGTATTACACCTAATGCATCCTCGCAAGGCTCCGTACGAACCCGCCGTTCCGAACGAACGGCCCGAAGGTGGATCTGATGGACAAGACAATGACGCGGTTCTCGAGGCGTACCGCTCTGGTGGGAACTGCAACTGCACTCGCACTGGTTCTCGGTGGTTGTTCAGGCGCAGCTAAAGACGCCGGCGCCTCGTCCGAGCCCGCCGGCGAGCCGCAGCGGGGCGGTGAACTGCGAGTTTCGATCGGCGCAGAACCGATTGCACCTGCGTTCGACATGGGAACAATGGCCGTCACCTCGGTGGGCACAGCATCGATCGCTACCCTCGCGTACAACGGTCTGGTCGACTTCAAGGACGGTCAACCGGTACCCGAACTCGCTACGTCCTGGAAGCAGACCTCCCCCACGCAGTACGTCTTCACCCTCCGCGATGGTGTGAAGTTCACTGACGGAACGCCGTTCGATGCCGAAGCAGTCAAATTCAATCTCGATCGATTGCTCGACCCGAATGGAACCGGTGCGAACCTGCCGCCGTCTTTGGACTCGGTCGAGGTCAGCGCACCCCATGAAGTAACCATGAATCTCTCGACCCCCGCCGGTGGATTTGTCGCCTCGTTGCGCCGTGGACGGGTGATGATGATGTCCCCAACCGCCGTGACGCAGTACGCCAAGACCGACCCGTTCAAAGCTTCGGTGGGCACCGGTCCGTACAAGTTCGAGGAGTACAAGACCGGTCAGTACATCAGGCTCGTCCGCAACGACGATTACTGGGCTGACGACAACTACCTGGATTCGATCAAGATCTCGATCCTTCCCGACCCGACCACCTCGATGCAGGCATTCGTCAACGGGGAACTCGATGTTCTCGGTGTGACACCGGCCCAACTCGCACAAGTCAAAAGCCGAGGCAACTCGGTCATCAAGACGTCGATCAGCAACACGTTCAACTACGTCAGTTTCAACCAGGCGGTCAAGCCTTTCGACAACGTCGACGTACGCCGCGGGTTCTCTGCAGCGATCAACCGTGACGGTATCGCACAGGGCATTTACCAGGGATACGCCGATCCGGCGAGCGGGCCCCTCAGCCCGAAAATCGGCGATGCCTACTCGGACCTCTCCGGTCTTGCCTCACAGACGTTTTCAACAGACAAGGCAAAGGAATTCCTGAAGAACGGAAACTTCGACCTCGGTACGACGGTTCCGTTCAGCACCTTCACCCAGACTCCGTTCTCGACAGAAGCCGATGCGGTTGCCGAACAGCTCCAGAACGTCGGCATCAAGGTCGACCTGAGCAAAGAGGAGTTCGGATCCTGGGCTCAGAAGATCTACACAGCAAAGAATTTCACGGTCATGAACAGCGGTCAGACCACGGCCACCGTCGATCCCGACGAGATTCTCTACCCCTTGTTCCACAGTAAGGGCGATCTGAACGCCTCTTCGATCAACGATCCCGAACTCGACAAACTGCTCGACGCTGCTCGCGCCGAACAGGATCCGCAGCAACGGGCACAGATGTACCAGCAGGCATCCAAGCTGATCGCGGACAATGCCTACGCAGCGTTCACCGTGTACCCGCAGAAGATCGCCGCAACCAGCCCATCGGTCGGCGGATACGAATTCACGGAGGGTGGCACCAATCCACTCTCGAGGGTTTGGCTCGCCAAGTGAGCGTGATCGAAGCGGTACCTGATTCCGACATGCCGCCGAAGGAGCGAGAGCCCGCGCCCTCGTCCGGCCGGCTGCGTCGAATCGCGCGCACCCTGTTGGTCAATGCCGCACAACTGGGAATCGTCGGACTCGCCGCAACATTCCTGATGTTCGTACTCCTTCGGACGATCCCCGGGGACCCCGCTCGCACAGTGAGCGGGCCGGGCGGGTCTGTCAGTCCTGAGCAGATCGCACGTATTCGTTCCGAACTCGGTCTCGACAAACCTGTGGTGGTCCAGTATTTCGACTGGCTGTCCGCCGCCGCTCGCGGCGACCTCGGAAAGTCGTTGGTGCTCAACGACTCGGTGACGACCTTACTGTCCGACCGCATCGTCGTAACACTTCAACTGGGCATGTATGCGCTTGGCTTCGCATTGTTGGTCGCGGTACCACTGAGCGTCCTCGCTTCAAGGTTCACCAGCGATCGCGCGAACCGGAGTGTCCGACTGGTCGGAACGCTGGGTATCGCAGTACCCAGCTTCTGGTTGGCTCTCCTGTTGATCATCGCGTTCCAGAACGTCTTGCCGACGTTTGGATACTCGTCGATCAGTGACGGTATCGGTGCGCATTTCCAACACATGATTCTTCCGACCATCGCGCTGGGTGTCGGTATGTCGACTCTGCTCTTCGAGACCACGCGTGCATCCTTGATCGGCACACTCAACTCCGATTACGTCCGGACGGCAAGGTCATTCGGGATCCCCGAGCGTCGCGTTTACTCTCGATACGCACTACGGAACGCACTACTTCCCACTGTGACGATCGCAGGACTGGAGATGGGCGCGCTGATGGGCGGAGCACTCCTCGTCGAAAATGCTTTTGCCGTTCCCGGTATGGGCCGACTCCTCGTTCAATCCGTCTTGGCTCGCGACTACACAGTGGTGCAGGGTTGCATCCTCGTGCTGGTCATCGTTGTCGTATCTGTCAATCTTCTGATGGATGTCGTCTATTCCCTCATCGATCCCAGAGTCAGGACCGACAATGACTGAGTCATTCGGAGCTGCGCTTTCCCCGTCTTCCCCAATCGCGCCGAGCACACGTCAGCGGCGTCGATTCACGGCCCGCATTCTCTCCTTGCCTGGTCAGAAGGTGGCATGGAGCATTCTGTTCGTACTGGTGTCGGCGGCCGTGCTCGCGCCTCTTCTCGCGCCGCACTCCCCCAACGTCCAAGATCTCACGTCGACTCTCGCCCCACCCAACGGTGAGCATCTCCTCGGCACCGATGATCTGGGTCGAGATCAGTTGAGCCGTCTACTGTTCGGACTCCGCACCTCACTCGCCATCAGTGCTGCAGTGACATTGGGCGTCATGATCATCGGGCTACCACTCGGAATGCTGGCAGGCTTCACCCGTGGAATTGCGAATACCGTCATTGCCCGGGTCATCGACGTCGGGCTGGCTTTGCCTTCATTGCTGCTCGCACTGGCGCTCATCGCCGCAATGGGAGCGGGGGTCACCAGTACGGTCATCGCTCTCGTTGCGGGCTACACGCCGTATCTCGCACGGGTTACACGCAGTGTCGTACTCAAGATTCGTGAAGAGGAATACATCGACAGCGCAGCCGTGAGCGGAGTTCCGACCTGGCGCATCATCGTTCGGCACGTCACGCCGAACATGATCGAATCAGTGTCGGTTCAGCTGACCCTGATCTTCGCCTTCACCGTTATCGCCGAAGCCGGGCTCAGCTTCGTCGGCCTCGGTATCCAGCCACCGACCTCGTCTCTGGGCAACATGCTCGCCCTCGGGTCGACCCACAGCATCGACCTGCCTTTGATGTCGATAGTCCCCGGATGCACCATCGCCCTCGTCGTCATCACTTTGCTGGTCTGTGGAGACGGCCTTCGCCACGCGCTCGACCCGAGGAGCAACCGATGACGATACCGCTGCTGTCGATCACGGATCTCCGTGTAGCACTGGCAGACAATCCCGCACTGCGACCAGTGGACGGAGTCAGCTTCCACATAAATTCGGGTGAGAGCGTCGCACTGGTCGGTGAGAGCGGCTGCGGCAAATCAGTGACGTCGTACTCCGTACTCGGCCTCCTCGAAGGCTCCCTGGCGGCACATGGAGAGATGGTCTTCGACGGCCGGCAATTCGACATGTCCGACCGTGGTGCGCTGGCCCCGCTTCGAGGCACCGACATTGCGATGATCCCCCAGGACCCCGGAACCTCGCTGAACCCAGTGGTGAGCATCGAACGACAACTCGGCGATCTCGTACGTATACATCACAAGGTCACCAAACGCATTGCAGCCAAACGAGTACGCGAACTGCTTGCCCGAGTCGGGATTCCGGCCCCGGATCGGGTCGCCGGTGCCTTTCCTTTCGAATTGTCCGGTGGGATGCGCCAACGTGTACTCATCGCAATGGCTCTGGCCTGCGAACCGACGATGCTCATCGCCGACGAGCCGACCACCGCATTGGACACAACAGTGCAAGCGCAGATCATGGATCTGTTGCACAGTCTCATCGAAGACGAGGGGATGTCCATGATGTTCATCTCGCACGATCTCGGGCTGGTTGCACAACACTGCAAC
>NZ_CAURKP010000133.1:0-15002 GCF_963525155.1 uncultured Rhodococcus sp. | reverse complement strand
CCACGGGGCGCGAAACCCCAGGAAGGCTTCACCCGTGATTCTTCTGCTCTCCACGTCCGACACCGATCTGCTGAGCGCCCGCGCCAGCCAGGAAGCCGGCGACGGAGTCTCCTATCGCTGGGCCAACCCCTCACGCTTGCTGGTCTCGGAGGACTTGCCGCCCTTGCTCGACGGCGTCGACCTCGTGATCGTTCGTATCCTCGGCAGCCGTCGCAGCTGGGAAGACGGGCTGGACATGGTCCTCGCCTCCGGACTCCCCGTAGTCGTTCTCGGCGGCGAGCACGCGCCGGATGCCGACCTCATGGAGTGCTCGACGGTTTCCGCCGGTGTTGCTGCCGAGGCGCACAACTACCTGGCCGAGGGTGGCGCACAGAATCTGGCACAGCTGCACCACTTCCTGTCCGACACCGTCCTGCTCACCGGCCACGGTTTCGAACCGCCGGCTCACCTGCCTTCCTGGGGCATCGCTGATTTCGCGCCCGATCTCGACTCGGCGAGCGGTCCGGTCATCGCAGTTCTGTACTACCGCGCCCAGCATTTGGCCGGCAACACCCGGTACATCCAGGCGTTGTGCGACGCGGTCGCCGAGGCCGGTGGCACCGCGCTCCCGATCTACTGTGCATCTCTGCGAACAGCTGAAGCCGAACTTCTGAGCACGCTCCGCCGCGCCGACGCCATGGTCGTGACAGTTCTCGCTGCCGGCGGCACCAAGCCCGCCACCGCGTCCGCCGGTGGGGACGACGAAGCCTGGGATGTCGCAGCACTCGCTGCACTCGACGTCCCGATCCTGCAGGGGCTGTGCCTGACCAGTAGCCGCGCCACCTGGGACGAGAACGACGACGGACTGTCGCCTCTCGACGTCGCGACGCAGGTGGCGGTGCCGGAGTTCGACGGTCGCATCATCACGGTCCCGTTCTCCTTCAAGGAAATCGACTCCGACGGGCTGTCCACCTACGTCCCCGACGTCGAGCGCGCCGCCCGTGTCGCCGGGATCGCGGTCCGTCACGGCAAGCTGCGCCACATTCCCACCACCGAGCGTCGCGTTGCTCTGATGCTCTCGGCGTACCCGACCAAGCACGCCCGCATCGGCAACGCGGTCGGTCTCGATACTCCGGCGAGCGCAATCGACCTGCTCACCGAAATGCGTTCTGCCGGTTACGATCTCGGTCCGGTCGACGGTCCGGACGCAGTTCCTGGCCTGGCGGCGAAGGACGGCGACGCGCTGATCCATGCCCTGATCGCGGCCGGCGGCCAGGATCCCGACTGGCTCACTGCCGAGCAGCTCGAGGGCAATCCGATCCGCATCTCGGCAGCGAAGTACCGCGAATGGTTCGCCACCCTGCCCGAGGAACTGCGCAGCGGTGTCGAAGAGCACTGGGGCGCAGCGCCCGGCGAGCTGTACGTCGACCGCTCGCAGGATCCCGACGGCGAAATCGTCATCGCGGCACTGCGATTCAACAACATCGTCCTCATGGTCCAGCCGCCGCGGGGATTCGGTGAAAAGCCCGTCGCGATCTACCACGACCCGGATCTGCCGCCGAGCCACCACTACCTCGCGGCCTACCGCTGGATCGCTGCAACACCGGACAACGGCGGATTCGGCGCCGACGCCGTTGTGCACCTCGGTAAGCACGGAAACCTCGAATGGTTGCCGGGCAAGACGCTCGGCATGTCCAGCAACTGCGGCACCGACGCGGCCCTGGGCGACCTGCCGCTGATCTACCCGTTCCTCGTCAACGACCCGGGTGAAGGAACACAGGCAAAGCGTCGCGCCCACGCGACTCTCGTCGATCACCTGATCCCGCCGATGGCCCGCGCCGAAAGCTACGGCGACATCTCCCGTCTCGAGCAACTGCTCGACGAGCACTCCAACATCTCCGCACTGGACCCGTCCAAGCTGCCGGCCAGTCGCCAGCAGATCTGGACGCTGATGCGGGCAGCCAAGATGGACCACGACCTCGGCCTCGCGGAGCGTCCCGAAGAAGACGTGTTCGACGACATGCTCCTGCACGTCGACGGTTGGCTGTGTGAGATCAAGGACGTCCAGATCCGCGACGGCCTGCACATTCTCGGCCGCGCACCCGAGGGCGACGCCGAAATCGAACTGGTCCTGGCCATGCTCCGTGCCCGTCAGATGTGGGGCGGCGAACAGAGCGTCCCTGGTCTGCGCGAAGCTCTCGGGCTCAGCGAAGACGGCGACGAGTCCCGCAACCGTGTCGACGACGTCGAGGAAAAGGCGCACGCTCTGGTTCGCGGCATGTACGACGCCGACTGGAACCCCGCTGCGGCAGAACAACTCAGCGACGACGAGACCGTCGTGAAGATCCTTCAGTTCGCGGCCACCGAAGTGGTTCCACGCCTCCGACAGACGAACAACGAGATCAAGCAGGTCCTGCACGCGCTCGACGGCGGCTTCATCGCCGCCGGCCCGAGTGGGTCACCGCTGCGCGGCCTGATCAACGTGCTTCCCACCGGTCGTAACTTCTACTCCGTCGATCCCAAGGCAGTTCCCTCACGACTGGCGTGGGAGACCGGTCAGGCGATGGCCGAGTCGCTCGCCGCTCGATATCTCGCCGATCACGGCGAGTACCCGCGCTCAGTGGGTCTGTCCGTGTGGGGTACCGCCGCCATGCGTACCTCCGGCGACGACATCGCCGAAGTGTTCGCGCTCCTCGGTGTTCGCCCCGTCTGGGACGAAGCAAGCCGACGCGTCGTCAACCTCGAAGTCATCGATCTCGACGAGCTCGGCCGTCCGCGCATCGACGTCACCGTCCGCATCTCCGGATTCTTCCGTGATGCGTTCCCGCACGTGCTCGCACTGCTCGACGACGCCGTTCAGCTGGTCGCGGCACTGGACGAGACGGACGAGCAGAACTACGTGCGCGCCCACGCGCAGGCCGACCTTGCCGAGCACGGCGATGCCAGGCGTGCGACCACCCGCATCTTCGGTTCGAAGCCCGGAACCTACGGCGCCGGCCTGCTGCAACTCATCGACTCCAAGACCTGGCGCGGTGACGACGACCTCGCCGAGGTGTACACCAACTGGGGCGGCTTCGCGTACGGCCGTGGGCTGGACGGAATCCCGGCAGCCGACGACATGCGCAGTGCATACCGTCGAATCAACGTGGCGGCCAAGAACACCGACACGCGTGAGCACGACATCGCCGATTCGGACGACTACTTCCAGTACCACGGCGGCATGGTTGCCACCGTGCGCGCGCTGACCGGAAAGTCGCCCGAGGCGTACATCGGCGACAGCACTCGGCCGGAATCGGTTCGCACACGCACACTTTCGGAAGAGACCGCACGTGTCTTCCGGGCGCGCGTGGTCAATCCCCGCTGGCTCGACGCGATGCGCCGTCACGGGTACAAGGGTGCCTTCGAGATGGCGGCCACGGTCGACTACCTCTTCGGGTACGACGCCACCACCAACGTGGTCGCGGACTGGATGTACGAAAAGCTCGCCGAGACCTACGTTCTGGACGAGCAGAACCAGAAGTTCATGACGCAGTCCAACCCGTGGGCCTTGCACGGAATCGCCGAGCGGCTCCTCGAAGCCGCCGAGCGCAACATGTGGGAGCACCCCGAGCAGAAGACACTCGACGGCTTGCGTCAGGTGTACCTCGAAACCGAAGGCGAGCTCGAGGGGGAGTAGACCTCGAGCATCACCGGCAGATCCGGGCGCTGAAGTGAGTCAGCGTCCGGACTTGATGATCTGAGCGATGTTCCGCTCCGCCAGAGCAGTGATGGTCAGTGACGGGTTGACGGTGCCGGTGCTGCCCGGAATAGCGGCGCCGTCCATCACGTACAGGCCGTCGTAGCCCTTGACTCGCCCGTAACCGTCGGTGGCCTTGCCCAGAACCGCACCGCCGAGGGGATGCGCGGTGAATGAGGAATTGACGTCCTTCGCGAACGGCAACGCCGACGGCAGCGTGGTGCCGGCGAAGGCCATCTTGTTCTGGACGGCGCGTAGTGCCTCGACGGTGGCGTCGTTGCCGTTCTTCGGCCAGTTCAGCACCACCCGATCGGAGCCGCCGTCGTAGGCGAAGTCGGCGCGCTGCGAGTCGAGGGTCATCCCCAATGTTCCGAGCATGCCGATGTTGACGGGTAGGCCGGGGACGTACCAATTTTCCAGGGAGAGTGGCATTCCCGACTCGTCGACGATGCGTGATGCCGACGGTGCGGCTTGCGCAGTGCCGTCACTGAAGCCGAACGAGCGCACCATCCCGGCGTCGCCGTTCGTTCCCCAGCCCTTACCGACGTGTTCGTTGAGGTTGGGCAGCGCGCCCGTCGCCTGGGCGCGTACCAACAGTTCGGACGTGCCGATCGAACCGGCGCCGAGGAACAGACGGTCACAGGTAAGAGTCTTCCGGGCCAGAACGCCACCCGTCGGATCCGTCGATTCGACGTCGACGACGTAGCGTCCATCACGTTCGCGACTGATCGCAAGCACCTGATGTCCGTAACAGACGGTGGCTCGTCCGGTGGCTTCGGCGGCAGGAATGTAGTTCTGTGTGAGGTCGAACTTCGCGCCGTTGGAGTTACCCATGTTGCTGTCACCGACAGTGGCCGAGGCTCGGGTTCGGCCGTCGAGTTCTGAGCGCACCACGTCCCAGTTCCAGATCCCGTCGATCCGCTGCGGATCGAATCCGGCACGACGAGCGTCCTGATCCCAACGACGCGAGTGTCCGAAGTTCGGGGTTTGGTAGATGTCTTCGGGTAACGGGCTCAGACGCAGCATCTGACGCACTTTGGGGTACCAGGTGGACGCCATCTCGTCGTAGTCGAGGGAGTTGCCGAAGACTGCGTCGAAGAATCGGCGCTCGGGCGCGATCATCACGCCGGTGAAGATGATGGAACCACCGCCGACTGCAGCGCCGCGCCATACCGAGATGTGTTCGTAGTCGGTGGCATCGAGGACGCCGCTGAAGTAGTCGCACGCCACGGGGAGTCCGGTGAGGTTGGTGAACGATGTTCGCCGGAAGACTCCGCGGCCGTCGGCCAGCATGTCGGAGGTGTGAATCTCCCGTTGCGGATCGTGGGGCCACCGAAGTCCGCGTTCGAGGATGGTGATCTGGGTGCCGCTCTGCGCCAGTCTGAGGGCGGTGGCGCTGGCGCCGAATCCGGACCCGATGACGATGGCTTCGGAATGCTCCGGGGGAGTAGGCGAGGGTACGAACAACTCGGGAACGAGCGCGCGGTAGTGATCAGCACCCATCGGTAGCGCCCGCAGGGGTGCGGGGGTGGCGTGGCTGATCGACGTCGACATGAGCGGCGCCGCGGCTGCAACTGCCGCCCCCACCCCGGCCGCGTTGAAAAAGTCACGACGCTGCATGTCACGGCACTGCATGTGCAAGTTCGACTCCCCGGTTCGACGGTTTGCCTCAGAATAACTCGAGATGGAGTTCGGGGACGAAACGGCGTGTCCGGCGTCAAGAAGAACCGGATAAAACGTGCATAAGTGGTACTTCCTGGGTGGTACTGATCGGTCGCCAGATAGTCGCGGAAGCCTGTCGGTGTTCAACGGGAGGCGCTCGCACCTATCCTCGAGGAGTGAACTCCGACTTCAAGCGCGTCTCCGAGGCCAAGTACGTCCTACTCACGACCTTCCGCAAGGATGGAACTCCGGTGGCGACTCCACTCTGGGCCGCGCCGGACGGCGACAAGCTCCTGATGTGGACCGTCACCGATTCCTACAAGGTCAAGCGCATCAGGCGAAACCCGTCGGTCACCGTCGCTGCGTGTGACGCTCGGGGAAATCCGAAGGGTGAACCGGTGGCCGCCGTCGCCGAGATCCTCGACGCGCCGGGCACCGATCATGCCCGCGACGCGATCGCGCGGCGCTACGGAATCCTTGGCTGGATCACCATGAAGGGCAGTCTCCTGCGCCGCGGCAAGACCGGAACGATCGGACTTGCCGTCACTGCAGCCTGACCGCGCGTCAGTTGCCGAGCAGATCGTCCAACGCTGAGTCGAAGCGCGGATAGGTGAATGTGAAGCCTTTGTCCGCCAACACTTTCGATACGGCTTGACGACCCGTCAGGCCCAGGGCAGCGTCGCTGCGAAGAAGGAACGCGCCGATTCTGACCATGAAAGCGGGCGTCGGCGGCGCAGGTGGCCGGTGAAGGTGCTTGCGCAGCCCGGCCATCAGTTCTGAGTTTCGGACGGGATCCGGAGCCGTCGCGATGACCACGCCCGAGGCAGCCGAATCGGGTTCGAGTGCCCAGCGCACGATCGACAGCCAGTCCTCGATGTGAATCCAACTGGTCCACTGCCTACCCGAGGCGACGCGTCCGCCCAGACCGAGACGCACGAGCAACAGCAGTCGCTCGAGCGCCGGTGTGCCCTTCTCCAACACGACACTGGTTCGCAGGATCACCACTCGTGACGCGTTTGCTCCCTCGACCGCTGCCTCCCAGTCCTTTGCGACGTCGGTCATCTGAGGTGGTCCGTCAGCGAGTGGGGAAGCCTCGTCGAGCCGGGTCTCTCCGGCGTCGCCGTAGATCGCGAGCGTGCTCGCCTGGATCCACACCGGAACAGGGTTCGCCAGTAGTTTCGACGCTTCGACCAGCGCGCGGGTCGGATCGACTCGGGAGTTGGTGAGTAGTGCGATGTTTGCCGGTGTGGGTCGGCGATCGACCAACTCGCCGGCCAGATTGATCACCGCGGCGCCGTCGAGTTCTCCCGCCCAGTCGCCCACCGTGACGCCGTCCCACTGAACCTGCCTGTGCCTGCCGGGTTTCGGTGAGCGAGTCAGGACCACGACGTCATATCCGCGGTCCGCGAGATCGTCGCTGATTCGGCGGCCGAGAGCACCGGTGCCGCCGGCGATCACGACCTTCGCCATCACTGCGCCTGGCTGACCGAGGACATGTGGAAGTCGGGAATGCGCATCGGCGGCATGGCCGTGCGGGTGAACCAATCTTTCCACTCCCGGGGAAGCGTGATCTCGGTGCGTCCAGCCTCGGTGACCCGCCGCAGGAGATCGAGCGGACTCTCGTTGAAACGGAAGTTGTTGACGGCGCCGACGATCTTGCCGTCCTCGATCAAATACACCCCGTCACGGGTGAGTCCGGTCAACAGCAGCGTCGTGGGATCGACCTCACGGATGTACCAGAGGGTTGTGAGCAGTAGACCCTTCTCGGTACCTGCGATCATGTCCTCGATCGAGGTGTCGTCACCACCGGTCAGGATGAGATTGTCGCCGGGAACTGCGACAGGTCGACCGAATTCTCGTGCAGCGTGGCGCGGGTACGCCAGCGCATTGACGACGCCGTCTCGGACCCAGTCGACGGGTTCGATCTCCATACCGTTGTCGAACAGTGAGACGGATTCACTCGACGACGTCGTGATCACGAACGGCGCGGATTGCAAGCCCTCGGCGCCGGGGTCGGAGGTGAGTGTCAGTGGCAATCCGAGCTTCTCGCCGATCCGGGTTCCACCGGTGGTGGACAGTGCGGTGTGGCCTTCTTCGGCGCCGCGACCCTCCATGGTCCACATCAGATAGATCATCAGGTCCGCCACAGCAGACGGCGGAAGAATTGTCTCGTAGCGGCCGGCAGGCAGACTGACGGAGTTACCCGCCCAGTCGAGTCGAGTGGTCAACTGCGACAAGAGCTTCGGTATCGAGATATCGCTGAAATCGACAGTTCCGGATCCGACCCAGGCACTTGCGTCGCCGCGCTTGCCGTTGATCTCCACGGAGCCGGTGGCCTGAGCCGTTCTACGTCGCACGCCCGTCGAAGTGCCGAGCCAGGTGGTGTGCAACTGGTGGTGAGCGAAGCCGAACAACTGGTCGCCGCCGTCGAAGGCCGTGGACAGGTCGGCAGCCAACGGCGCAAAGACACCGATGTCGGTCAGGGCGGCCGGCAGGTCCCAGTCGGTCTCTGCCGCCGACTGCGTGATCAGGTCGGACGCGTCGTCAGCCGGAGTGGCTGTGCGCGCAGCTTCTTCGCTTGCATGTACGAGCGCGGAAATCTGCTCCGGATCGACACTGCTGGAACTGACAGTGCCCACCTTCGCGATGTCACCCTCGCGCACGATCGAGATCACCGTCCACGTCCGGGACAGCGAAACTCCGTTGGTGGTCATCGAATTGTTGGCCCACCGCAGCGACGCCTCACTCGCATCGGTCACGATCACCAACGATTCGTCTACCGTCCTCGCGGCCAATGCACGCTCGACGACCTGCTGCGGATCGATCACTGCTGAGCCTCCGAACGAGTATTGAGGATGTTGACTCCGCGGAACAGAGCGGACGGGCAGCCGTGGCTGACCGCCGCAACCTGACCGGGTTGCGCCTTGCCGCAGTTGAACGCGCCCTGCAGGCGCCAGGTCGACTCACCGCCAACGGCTTCCATCGAGCCCCAGAAATCCGTCGTCGTCGCCTGATACGCCACGTCGCGCACCTGACCGTCGAGCTTTCCGTCACGGATCTTGAAGAACCGCTGACCGGTGAACTGAAAGTTGTAGCGCTGCATGTCGATCGACCAGGACTTGTCACCGACGACGTAGATGCCGTTCTCGACTCGCGAGATCAGGTCTGCAGTCGAGGTGTCCGTAGAAGGGTCGGGGGAGAGCGAGACGTTGGCCATTCGCTGGATGGGAACGTGATGTGCGGAGTCGGCGTACGAGCAACCGTTGGAACGCGTCAGCCCCAGCCTCGGCGCGAACACGCGGTCTAGTTGATACCCGACCAGTGTTCCCTCTGCCACTAGATCCCACCGTTGAGAGGCGACGCCGTCGTCGTCGAATCCGACGCTGGCCAGGCCGTGCTCTTCGTTACGATCGGCGGTCACGTGCATGAGTGGCGTTCCGTATTTCAGCGTTCCCAGCTTGTCCGGCGTCGCGAACGACGTACCGGCGTAGGCCGCTTCGTAGCCGATCGCCCGGTCGTATTCGGTGGCGTGTCCGATGGATTCGTGGATCGTGAGCCACAGATTGGTCGGATCGATCACGAGGTCGGTCGGACCTGCTTCGACGGTCGGTGCCTTGGTCTTCTCGGCCAGCCACTCCGGGATCTGCGCGAGCTCATCGCCCCAGTTCCATGTGCTCTCCGCCCCGAGGTACTCCCATCCGCGCCCTACCGGCGGCGCCAAGGTACGCATCGATTCAAAGCTGCCGGCCGACTTGTCGACGGCAGTGGCCTCGAACTCGGGGTGTAGACGCACCCGTTGCTGGGTGATCGACGAACCGGCCAGATCCGCGTAGAAGGTCTGCTCCTTGACCTGGAGGATACTCGCCGTTACGTGATCCACGCCGTCGGCGGCTTGAAGCCGTCCGGAGTAGTCGACCAGCAGGCCTACCTTCTCGGCCGTCGGTGTCGCGAAGGGATCTTCGAGGTACGGCGACACCCACGTCGCGTCGGCGTAGACGGGCTCGTCGGCGAGGGTGACCGGATCCCGATTGAGCGAGCGCAATGCCTTCGCGACCTCGACCGCTTGGCGTGCCAGCGCAGCAGCGACATCGGGGGACACCTCGGCGTGCGAGGCGAATCCCCACGTGCCGTCGACGATCACGCGGACGGCGACCCCGATCTCGTCTCCGTCGGACACAGCCTGAACTACGCCGTCGCGCAACCTGATCGACTGTGTGAGCACGCGGTGGACACGAACATCGGCGTGCTGGGCGCCGGCCGTTCTCGCTGCCGACAGCGCCGCATCAGCGACAGCTCGCAGCGGGAGGGCGAGGAAATCTGCATCGACATCTCGGGTGACGGTCACGCACACGACGCTAGCCGACGACCGCCGATCTCAGCCGAACTGCTGCCATCCGAGGCGAATCACCATGGCGATCACGACAACCAACAGCGTGATCCGCACGAACCCGGAACCCTTGCTCAGCGCCATCCGCGAACCGATGACCGCGCCGAGAACGTTGCACACCGCCATCGCCAAACCCAAACTCCACCAGACATGCCCGGTGACGGCGAAGTAGGCGAGCGCGCCGAAATTGGAACCGAGATTGATCACCTTCGCCATCGCTGCGCTCCGAACGAATTCGGTTCCGAGGAAGGTCGCGAAGCTGATGATGAGGAAGGTGCCGGTGCCGGGTCCGAGCAGACCGTCGTAGAGGCCGATGAGTCCGGCGGAGAGCAGCAGGACGAGGACGGTCTTGCGCTGCGTCGGACGATGAGTCGCGATCGTGGTGCCCAGCGTCGGACGCATGGTCACGAAGACGGCGACGGCGACGAGGACGACCATCACGATCGGAATGAAGTACTTCTTGTCGATCAGCGAAACGGCCGCCGCCCCGCACGCGGCCGTCACCGCAGCCAACGCGGCTGCCGGCGCCATCTGCCGCCACTCCATCGGGATTCGACGGGAGAACGTGTACACCGCAGCACTCGTCCCGGTGAATGCCGTCAATTTATTGGTGGCCAGTGCCGCCTGTGGGGTCAATTGCGGGGCGACCAGAAAGAGCGCCGGCAACAGAATCAATCCACCGCCGCCGACCACGGCGTCGACCCAACCCGCCGCCGTCGCTGCCGTCATCAGCAGTCCCCAATCAGCAATATCCACGGCGGTGACTCTTTCACAGCTGTGACACTCTTGAGCACATGCGGAGGTTCAGCCTGTGGCTGCGAGGAAAGCCGATGATCGCGGACAGCGCGCTGGCGCTCGTGTTCTTCGCGCTCGAGGTAGTCACGTTCGTCAGTTCGCCGCGTGAGGAGCGGTGGCCCCAGCTCGTCGTCGGATTTCTGATCTGCCTTCCCGTCGTGTGGCGTCGCAAATATCCGCGTGTGTCCGCTGCGTCCATATTGTCGATGTCGTACTTCGCGACCCTGATGATGTGGGCGACCGGGGATCCGGCTGCGGAACATCCAGGCCTGCTGGCGCTCGGAGTTTCGCTCTACACACTCGTCGCCTACGTCGATCGGCGTACCGGGGCGATATTCGCGTGCTTCCTTGCCCTGGACATGACTCTCTCGTTGCTCGTCATCCGCCAAGACGTGATCCTGACGATCATCATCGCGACGCTGCTCTATGCACTGGCCTGGATCACCGCCGAGTTCTTGAGCGCCCGCCGCGCCTACGACGAGGAAGTGGCCGCCAGACTCGAAGTGGCCGAATACGAACGGGATCGGCGTGCCGAGGATGCGGTGGCCACGGAAAGAACCCGAATCGCCCGCGAACTCCACGATGTCGTCGCCCACGCGGTCAGCGTGATGATCGTCCAGGCGGACGGCGCGTCGTATGCGGTCGATTCCAATCCCGCGTTGGCCAAGAAGGCGCTCGGCAACATCTCCAGCACCGGACGCGACGCCCTTGCCGAGCTTCGCCGGACCGTCTCGCTGCTGCGCACCGAGGTCAGTAGCGATTTGATGCCGCAACACGGAACGGCCGGCATCGCCAAGGTCGTCGAGATGATGCGTGCCGCTGGTCTCGGCGTGCGCCTCGAGCTGACCGGCGAGCTCGACGATGTCAGTCCATCGGTCAGCCTGGGCATTCATCGCCTCGTTCAGGAATCACTGACCAATGTCCTCCGCCACGCCGGCGCAAACCCGAAGGCCCGAGTCACCGTGCGCCGCACCGACACCGCGGTGCTGCTCGAGGTCGTCGACAACGGAACGTCGAGTTCGACCTTCTCCCACGGTTCGGGGAATGGACTGGTCGGAATGCGTGAGCGGGTGGCGGTACTGCACGGGACACTCGAGACCGGACGACGCCCCGACGGCAGTTGGCGTGTGTACGCAGAGCTGCCGCTCGAGATCCACGATTGATACCGGCTCGCCGCAATCGCATTGGCACCGACGTCTCAGGCCCGATAGGTTTACGCCGTGCCCATCACCGTGCTGCTAGTCGACGACCAGGAACTCATGCGGATGGGCCTGAACATGGTGCTCGAAGCACATGAAGACATCTCGGTTATCGGTGAGGCCGGTGACGGGGCCGCGGCGGTCGCAGCGGCGGTGGCGCTGAAGCCTGACGTCGTGTTGATGGATGTGCGGATGCCGATTGTCGACGGGGTGAAAGCGACCGAGCAGATTCTTGCGTCCGGGATCGAATCCCGAGTCCTGGTGATGACGACGTTCGACCTGGACGAACACGCGCTCGGCGCCCTGCGTGCCGGAGCCAGCGGCTTCCTTCTCAAGGACACCCCGCCCGAGGACCTCGTGTCGGCTATCCGCAGCGTGGCAGCCGGTGACGCGGTTGTCTCCCCGAAGGTGACACGTCGTCTGCTGTCGAGGTTCATCGTGGACGGTCCGGCGCCTCGACGCGATCCGGTAGTTCTCGACGTCCTGACCGAACGCGAACGCGAAGTCCTCGGACACGTGGCCACGGGGCTGTCGAACATCGAGATCGCACAGCAGCTGTACCTGTCCGAATCGACGATCAAGTCGCACGTCGGACGCATTCTCACCAAACTCGATCTGCGTGATCGTGTGCAGGCTGTGGTGCTGGCCTACGAGACCGGACTGGTGACTCCGGGCGCGTAGGCCAGCCGTCTGTCAGGCAGCGAGCGTTTCGCTCTGCTCAAGCATCAAAAGCGCCCACTGTTGGCAGCACGATGCAGGTCTTCCCGTCTGCGTAATCGACATTGCCGAACAGAGCGGCAAACACCTTGCCGTCACCGGTGTCGACGACCTTCGAGAGCAACGGCGTATCGAGTACGGGCAACTTCTCGTCCAACGGGACGATGCCGCCCTTGAACGTGCCGACGTTGATCCAGGCAACACTCAACCCTGAGGTCTTGGGTATGCCGACGTAACCCGGGATTGCCTGGAAACGGAGATGGTCGGCCTCGACCCACGGCGGCAACGGGAAGTTCGGACCGGCCTGTGCGGAGCTGAGGGTGACGGTGACGGGTTCACCGGCCACGCCACACCCGACCGTCGGTGCGGGGTACATGAACGACTGCGGCTTGGTGACGCCGATGTCCGGGAGATCGAGGGCGGTCGTGATCTGATCAGCGCCTGCCGTGCCGATCAACTGCTGAACAGCAGCAGAGGCTTCGGGGGAGATGGCTGCGGCCTGCGCGATCAGCGCGGCAATTCCTTCGGGTACTACCGGTTCTGCGGCCGCGGTTCCCGCGCTGATCATCGCGCTGCCGGCGGTGAGTGCCACGACTGCGGCAGTGCCGGCGATGGCAGCGGGAATGCGTCGGGCGAGTGTCTTGCCGGGGAGTCGGCTCATGTCGGGCTCCTTCATTTCATGAGGCCGGGAAATGCGGCCCGAAGTGACTTGACCATGCGCAGAGTCTCAACGTCAACTTGAGGTTTAGAATCGTTAGCGGAGCGTTAGTTAACGCCAGGCAAGTCGCACGTGCGTGAGAGAAGGCCCGTGTGACTCACGGCACCCACCTGTTTTGCACCTCTGCGTCGTTGTCGGGAGAAAAACCGGCCCCTCGAGCGTTGAACGAATAGACCGTCTGAAAGGGGACGTCATGATCGCCGCCGTATTTCTCCTCTACGTGATCGTCGAGATCGCAGCCTTGGTCATCGTGGGCAACGCCATCGGTGTCGCCTGGACAGTGCTGCTGTTTCTCGCCGGATCGCTTGTCGGATTGATCCTCATGCGCTCGCAGTGGCGAAGGGTCATGGACGGGTTCCGTAAGGCCACGCGGGGTGAGGGATCGCCGTCACTGGCGGTCGCCGACGGCGCCTTGGTCGCGGCGGGCTCCGCGTTGATGTTCGTACCCGGACTCGTGACTTCGGTTCTGGGCCTGCTGCTTCTGATTCCGCCGACCCGCTGGGCGCTGCGCCCGCTTGCAGTGCTCCTGGCAGGTAAGCGCGCAGCAGCATTTGCCGCCGGTGGTGACGCCTTCGCCGGAACCGTCGGCTACGCGGCGCGGATGCGCGGAAACGGCGAGGTGATCGACGGCGAGATCATCGTCGAGACACCCGAAACCACCGAGTACGTCGCCAGCAACGGCAAGGAACTCGTCCTCGAGGGTGAGATTCTGGACACGGATGCACCCACCCGTTCGCGGGGGCCGCAGTACTAACAGGCAGACTGGGTGCTCGTGACTACTCGTCTGCTGGTCAACGGCCGGATCTACAGTTCATTTGCACCTGACGCGACCTCGATCGCCATCACCGACGGCACCGTCGTGTGGGTCGGCGACGAGCGCGCCGGACGGGCGTTGCACCCCGCCGCGGAGATCGAAGATCTGGGTGGTGCGTTTGTCACTCCCGGGTTCGTCGACACCCACGTCCACATCACCGCACTGGGACTCAATCTCGTCGGCCTCGATCTCGTGGGCGCGAACTCTCTGGACGAATGTCTCGCGCGAGTACGAACATTCGCAGCCGCGAACCCCGAAACTGCCCATCCCGACGCAGTCATCTGGGGACACGGTTGGGACGACACCGAGTGGGCCGAGCAGACCCCGCCGTCGACCGCAGATCTCGATGCGGCCGCCCCTGGCCGCAAGGTGTATCTCTCGCGGATCGACGTTCACTCGGCCGCGTGCTCGAGCGCATTGCGCGACGGGATCTCCGGCCTCACCGACACCGCTGGATACTCAGCCGAAGGCCCGTTGACGTTCGACGCACACCACCTGGCGCGCAATGCCGCTCGGAATCTGCTGACGGAAACTCAGCGCGCTTCTGCTCGTACCGCTGCGCTCGATCTCTGCGCCTCACGCGGAATCGTGGCCGTTCACGAGTGCGGGGGACCGGACATCTCGGGATTGACCGATTTCCAGGAACTGTTGGCCCACGATCACGGCGTGGAGGTTCGGGGCTACTGGGGTGAGCGTGTCGACAGCGAAGAGGATGCTCGCGCGCTCCTCGACAAAACCGGAGCAGACGGACTCGGCGGGGATCTCTTCATCGACGGCTCGCTCGGTTCGCATACCGCGTGGTTGCTCGAACCCTATGCAGACCAACCTGATTCGACGGGCAATGCCTACCTCGACGTCGACGCGATCGCGGCACACATCCGGGCCTGCACCCTCGCGGGTGTCCAGGCCGGCTTCCATGCCATCGGTGACGGTGCCGTCTCGTCGGCAGCGGCCGCGTTCCGCAAGGTCGCCGACGAACTGGGTGGCCCCAAGGT
>NZ_CAURKP010000132.1:0-15094 GCF_963525155.1 uncultured Rhodococcus sp. | reverse complement strand
AACCAGGTGGGTGCAGATCTTCGAGTAGGCGAAGTAATCGCCGTAGTTGAAGCTTTCCTGGCCCTTACGCTTGGTGACACGCGCGGTGTCTTCCGTGCGGAGGCGGATGAGCATCACCGAGTTACGAATGCCGCGCAGTGCTGCGAGCAGAGCGTGCTCGTCGCCACGGTCGGACTCGCGGAACGGGAAGACCGTTTCCATCGAACCGGCATCGAGATCTTCCGGGCGAACGAGGACGATGTCCTCGGGACGGCCGGTGTCACGACGCAGGTAGATGGTCTCGCCCGGGTAGTTCGGGGTCCAGCCGGACACCCACAGAGGTGAGTCGTCGCCCTTGGCCCACGGGTTCTTGATGAGTCCGCCGAGGGGCATGACCATCATGACGCCGAGTGCGCCGCCGCCGAACATCAAGCTGCGCTTGATGGCCTTGCGGCGGGGGAGGGTGGACGTCTCGAGGGTGTCGCCGAGCTCGGCGACGATCGTGCGACGATCGACCTCGGTGGAACCACCGTCGTGGCGGTCCTGGATCGAGACCTCTTCGGGGATGAACTTCTTGGTGAACTGAACGGCACCGATGCCGACGCCGAGGATCGCCAGACCCATGGTCAAGCCGATCAGCGGGGTGTACAGGCTGTACTTGCCGTAGTTCTCGTCACCGGCGCCTGCGTACTCCCAGGGCCAGAACAGGTAGATCGCGATGAACGCGATCGCCGAAACGCCGGCGAGGCCGAACCAGAAGGCGACGTTGCGCTCGGCGCGCTTTTCCGCCCTGGTGCCCTTTACCGACCAACGATCACGGCGGTAGACGACATCGACGCCATCGAGATTGGTACCCAGCTTGACCAGGTCGTCGCGTGACATCGCGTCGAGCTCTTCATCTGTGTACTTCTTAGGCGTATCGCCGCCATGCTGGCCAGCGTCGCTCATGACCTTGCTCCGATCCACAATGCTGCACCGACGACAGCGATGATTCCGACGGCCCACATGGCGAGACCCTCAGAGGCCGGACCGAGGCCACCGAGCCCGTACCCACCGGGGTCCTTCGACTCGCCCGACGACTTGACGTAGGCGATGATGTCCTTCTTCTCCTCGATCGTCAGCTGACGATCCGAGAACTTCGGCATGTTCTGGGGACCGGTAACCATGGCAGCGTAGATCTGCTGCTCGCTGGCCGGATCCAGGACCGGGGCGTACTTGCCCGAGGACAGTGCGCCACCGCGGCCGGTGAAGTTGTGGCACGACGCGCAGTTGAGCCGGAAGAGCTCACTGCCGCGTCCGACGTCGCCACCGCGCAGCGAGGACTGGGCGATTTCGCCGTTCTCGTCGCGGATGAGCGTCGGGCCGCCGCCGTTGGCCTGGATGAAAGCGCCGAGGGCGTCGGTCTGCGCAGCATCGAACTTGGGGTCCTTGCGTGCAGCCTGGGCCTCGTTGCGAGCTGCCGGCATACGACCAGAGGAGACCTGGAAGTACACGGCTGCTTCGCCGACGCCGATGAGGCTGGGACCGCGGTCCTGCACGCCCTGCAAGTTCGCGCCGTGGCACGTGATGCATGACGTGTCGTACAGCTGCTTGCCTTCACGAATCAGGGCTGCTGAATCGTCACTGGCGGTCGCAACCTGCGGAGCTGGTGTCAACGCCGAAGCGAGGAAACCTGCGCTGATCAATCCCATCATCAATACGAGCGCGCCAGTGACGCGCCGGCGGATTTTCCGCTGGCGACGCGACTTCGCGGCATTCGCTGAGTTATCGGATGCGGGAGGGGGGGATGAACTCATCTGTATCCCTTTGGTATGTCGGGACGGAACTGGACGTCAGGGGCTGCCTGGGGCGTACAGCTGATTAACGGATGAAATAAATCGTGGCAAACAGCGCGATCCACACGATGTCGACAAAGTGCCAGTAGTACGAAACAACGATCGCGGCGGTGGCCTGGGCGGGCGTGAACTTGCTGACCCGGGTCCGTGCGATCAACCGCCGATGACGTGCAGACCGTGGAAGCCGGTGGTCATGTAGAACACCGAGCCGTACACGCTGCTCGAAATCGTGGTGCCCTCGTGCACGAGGTGGTAGTACTCGTAACCCTGGCCGGCGACGAAGAACGCCCCCATGACCAAGGTGATGGTGTACCAGCGACGAAGTCCGAAGACGTCGCCACGCTCAGCCGCGAAGACACCCATCTGGCAGGTGAACGAAGATGCGATAAGCACCAAGGTCACCGGCACGGCCAGATACAGGTTCAATTCGGTTGGCTCCGGCGGCCAATTTCCGTTCGCCTGAGCTCGTGCCACGAAGTACATGGCAAAGAGCCCTGCGAAGAACATGAGCTCACTTGACAACCACACGATGGTGCCAACGCTGACCATATTCGGCCGGTTCAGCGAGTGCACGCGTTGGGTGATTGCCGATCCTGAAGTCCCTACTGCGCTCGTCACAGACAGAAGTATGACGCTTCGTCGTAAGAGACGACCACTCGGGTCCACCATCGGCGCGTCGCTCGGCTCGAGTTCGCGGGATCGGGCGGCGAACGCGCTGGTGGCGTGGTCGGAATATGCTGGCGCGATGGCAGCTACACACAAGAGTAGACCGTGGTTCCTGAGAATTTTCGGCACGAAGATTCCGACACCGCTCGATGCAGGGCGGTCGGATCTGGTCGTCGTTGCCGAAGGCTTCGACGACGCCGAGGCGAGCTCGACGGCTCTCGAACGTGCCGCCTCCACCGAGCCGGAGTTCAGGGCGGAGTCCGAAGTGGTTCTGCGGCATCATCTCGACCTCCCGGAGGGCTCGGTAGCCGATGCCGAGAGCATCGTCGCCCAGGACGGATATGTGCGAGGCTCGAGTCGGCCCGAGGACGTGACTCCGACGGTCGAGAATTCGGTTCGCGTCGTCTTCGAGCGTGTCCAGGTGCTTGACGCCCTGCATTGCTCCCAGGAGCGGTCACGAATGGCTGGTCTGGCGCAGCGACTCGGTGGTTCGGTCGCCGGGTGGGACGCGCTCCAGCCCCCGATACTTGCGGAGGCGCCACCCAAACGCGGTCGCCGAAAGTCCTGAGCGGCCCTATTCGGTTTCCTCGTTACCTCACTGACTAGGCTGCGAGGGTCAGAGGCAGCACGTAATGACAGCACAAAAAGACAGCACGAAACGACAGCAAAAAATTAGCCCACATGAACGACAGGGGACCAAGGCACTATGGCCGGCACCGACGCATCCAACGCCGTGAACGTCGATTCGAGTGCAGTGGTGCGGTCCTGGCCGATGATTCTCGGTTTGCTCACGGACGGCAGTGACTTGTCGGAAGCCGACAGTCGCTGGGCTATGGGCGAGATCATGTCGGACAACGCCACCTCCGCTCAGATCGCTGCTTTCGGGGTCGGTCTGAAGATGAAGGGCGAAACCCCCGCGGAGTTGGAAGGGCTCGCCGCCGCGATGCTCGAACACTCCAGGCGCGTGCCGGTCGATTCCGACGTCGTCGACATCGTCGGCACGGGTGGTGACCGCTCCAACACGGTGAACATCTCGACGATGGCCTCGATCGTGGTTGCCGCGGCCGGTGTGCGAGTTGTCAAGCACGGCAACCGCGCTGCTTCGTCCAAGAGCGGTGGCGCCGACGTGCTCGAGGCGCTCGGCGTTCGCATCAACCTCGGGCCGGAGCAGGTTGCGAGGTGTGTCGAAGAGGTCGGAATCGGCTTTTGTTTCGCGCCGGTCTTCCATCCCGCACTGCGCTTTGCGGCGGTGCCTCGCAAGGAAATCGGCATCCCGACGGCATTCAACGTGCTCGGTCCACTGACCAATCCGGCTCGTCCGCGTGCCGGGCTGATCGGGTGCGCATTTCCGAAACTGATCTCGGTCGTCGCGGGAGTCCTTGCGCAGCGCGGTAATTCGGCGTTGGTGGTACGGGGAGACGACGGACTGGACGAACTGACCACATCGACGACGTCGACGGTTCACATCGTCGGGGGTGGAAGTGTGCGAACTGTCACGCTGGATCCGCGTGACCTCGGAATCGACCGCGTTCCTCTCGAAGAGTTGCGTGGAGGCGACGCCGAAATCAACGCCACCGTCGCCAGAACGCTGCTTTCCGGGCAGAAGGGGCCGGTCCGGGACGCGGTCCTGCTGAACGCGGGAGCAGCCATCGCGGCATTCAACGGTGTCGGCGACGATCTCGAGAGTGCGATCTCTGCCGGGATGACTGCAGCCGCTGCCGCGATCGACAGCGGCGCGGGCGCTGAACTGCTTCACAAGTGGGCGGCGCTCACCGCCGAGCTGGCCGACCAAGCCTGATCGAGGGGCTATTCACCCAGCGAGAAACCGGCCTCGACGTCTGCGCTGGAGAATGACTGGAACGCAATGTGTGTGGCGGTTCGGAGAACGCCGGGCACCTGGTTGAGTCCTCCGGTGACCACGTCGGCGATCTGGGCGTGGTCACGCACTTTCACGATGGCGATCAAATCGACGTCACCTGCGCACGAGTAGACCTCGGTCACTCCGGACAGGTCGGCGACGGCCTGCGCGGTTTCCGGGATCCGAGCGGACTCGGCGTGAATCATGACGATGGCGTTGATCATTTCTCTCCTCGATTTCCCTGCGGGTTGTGATGACCCGGTGGTTTCGATCGAGCTTAGGGGTGCCGCCCCGCCGTTACGTCATCGATGTTCGGATTCGGTTCCGGCTCGGGCGAGTCGGCACCAGGCTTCCCACTTGCCGGCGCCGCTCACAGGTTCGACGTATCCGGATGTCGCCGACACGATTCGGACACCGTCCGACGAGAGCCACCTTGCGATCAGTCCCAGTTCTTCGGGTGACGCGCCGCGGAACGGGGCGTCGTCCGGTAGGACGGTTTCGGCCGCCGCGGTGATGGCGTCGACGACGGGCATCGGGTGAGTCCCACGTCTGGCGAGCCCGGCGGACGCGAGACGCCCGGACCGGATCACCGACAGCTCCCAGCCGCCGTCTCCGGTGGGGCGGGCGAGAACGAGTTGTTCGATCGCCGCGACTGCGGCGAGTCGCTGAGTGCGCCGCACTGCGGTGGCGACTGCGACCGTTCGGTCACGCAGACGAGCAGCATTCTCGAACAACGCGTGTGCGGACAGCTCGTCGATCCGGGCCTGCATCTGTTGGAGGGGAGCGTCGTTGGTTCCTCGGAAGAATCCACGCACGGCCTCAGGGGCGGCCGCGTAGTCCTCTGCGTTGATTTCCGGGGTCCAGGAGGCTGGGCACGCCGCCAGTTCGTGAGCGGGGCAGTCAGGGCCGTGAACGGCGCCGCGTCCGAGACGCTTGGTACACGTGCGCAGACGACTGAACTCTGCGACGGTGTCGGCTACGTCGACTGCGTCGCCGCGAGAGGTGAACGGGCCGATCGAATCGGCCGTGGGCGTGCGAACCACGGACAGTCTCGGAAACGCCTCGTCGGTGAGGGTGATCCACCAACCTCGCTTGGGAAACTTGGAGCGACGGTTGTACGGCGGCGCATGCGCGCTCAGCAGTCGTAGTTCACGCACCCCGGCTTCGAGAGCGTGCGCGCACTCGACATGGTCCACGCGGGTGGCCAGCGCGACCATTTCCTTCATCCGGCCGCGGGTCTCCGAACCGGTGAAGTAGTTGCGGACGCGGCGTCGAAGGTCGGTAGCAGTTCCTATGTAGAGGGCTTCGTCGGAAGGACCGCGGAAAAGGTAGACACCGGGGCTTCGCGGCAGGTTTGCGGCGAAGGACCGTTTGGCCCGTTGATGCGAGGAAATGTTGGGCAGGTAGTCGACTAGTTCGCTGTAACTGTGGACACCCTGGTTTCCGACCCTGTCGATCAGTCCGTGGAGGACGTCGACGGTCGCACGCGCGTCGTCGAGAGCACGGTGCGTCGGCTGGGTGGTCACTTGGAAGAGATGGGCGAGTGCGGAGAGCTTCACCGAGGGTGCTTCGTCGCGTGTGAGTACGCGCCGGGCGAGTTTGACGGTGCACAGGACACGGAACGCAGGCCACGGGCGCGCGCTGCGTGACGCCGCTGCTTTGAGGAAGCCGATGTCGAACGGCGCGTTGTGTGCCACCAGCACCGCGCCCTCGGCGAATTCGAGAAAAGCAGGAAGGACACGTTCGATGGGAGGTGCCCCGATCAGCATGGCCGTGGTGATTCCGGTCAGTTCGACTATGTAGGGCGGAATCGACCGGCCGGGGTCGACGAGTGTTGCCATTTCGCCCAGTACCTCGCCGCCGCGGATCTTGACGGCGCCGATCTCGGTGATGGAGTCCTGGTCGGCGCTGCCCCCTGTGGTCTCGAGGTCGACGACGACAAATGTCGTCTCGCTCAGCGGTGTGTCCAGTTCGTCGAAGCTCAGTTGCCGCCCGACGTCGAATTTCTCCCCGTCGGAGAACGGGGGCGGAGACGGAAATTCTCGGGCCGAGGCGGGACTCACACCGCAGACAGTAGAAGTACCCCCCGACACGAATTCGAGAGTGCAGACACGGAATCCGACCCGCACGGACTTCCGTTGCGAAATCGGTGGATGAACGCCCGACAAAAGTAGGAGAGACGAGGATCACACTTGCGGTGGGAACTCGCGAATGTGGACGCGCGCCTACTTGTGAGTAGGGCGAGTCGAGGGGTCTTCGGTGCGTCTGTCGATGGCTGAAACCGCGTCCGTGACCGGAACAAGTTCTAGTTTCAAGTAATCATCGTTGAACTGCATGGAAGATCGGATTGTCGGGTTTGGTGAGCCTTGGCAGTGGGTAGCGGGCGCGGGTTTGACGGCCTGGAGTGGGTCGCCGAACCGACCTGTTGTTATCTCCCCGTGACCCGCCGGGCGTATCGCGGGCGCGGCACCACGATTTCCGGCGAATCGGGCGCGATTGTCACGAAGCGGTCGACATCGTCGCGATCATTTCGTAACCTTCCTGAGACCTAACGAAGTCTTGCCGGACCAAACAGGACCGGCATCGTCAGGAACCGCCTAATCGGGATCTCCGCGAGGAACCCGAACCGGGAACCCAAGTTTCCACTGGGGTGAATCCCGCCTGGGGTGCAGCACGCAGGATCGCTGCAGACCACGCGGGTAGGGCTGATCTTCCCAGCCCGAACCCGTCAGCTAACTCGGTCGGCGGATGAATGGAAGAAATGGAGCACCCCTTAAGTGGCGTCACAGAGTTTCAAGCGTTCAGCGCAGTTGGCAGTAGCCGGCGCGCTCGCAGTCGGAGCATTCGCTGCAACCGCTGCACCTGCCTCGGCAGACCCCATCACCATCCCCGGCGTCGGCACGTTCGAGGTTCCGGGCGTTTCTATTCCTCAGTTGCCGGTCATTCCGGGCATCACCGACATCGCACCGGCTGCACCGGCCGCTCCCATCTCCAGTGTTGGTGAGCAGGCAGTTCGCGCCGCAGAGAGCAAGCTGGGCTCCCCGTACGTGTATGGCGCAGCCGGCCCGGACGCATTCGACTGCTCCGGTCTCGTTCAGTGGGCATACAAGCAGGCCGGTCTCAACCTGCCTCGCACGAGCTACGACCAGGCTGCAGCCGGCGTTGCCGTCGCACAGTCCGATCTTCAGGTCGGCGACGTGATCTCCTTCTACGGCGGATCGCATTCGGGCATCTACGCCGGTAACGGCAATGTCATCCACGCGTCGACCGCTGGTCAGCCCGTGAAGCTCGCTCCGGTGTCCTCGATGCCGTACGACGGCGCTCGCCGTTACTGATTTCTGAACACGCTCGACGGCTGTCTCCGGTAGGCAGTCGGAACGATCCGCCGCTGTGATGCGGCGGAGCTCGGGGGAGCTCCGGATCTTCGAATGTGGGCCTCGAATCTTCGATTCGGGGCCCACATTTTCGTTTCGCGACAATTCGCTCGGTACTTCACCCCGACACGCCTACCGGCGAGTAGACACAAACGTATGCCGTTCCGTAACCTTATCGAGACATTGCGCGGCCGAGACAGGTACTGTGGATAGTTGACAGCCAGCTAACAGATCGTCGACCGGTCCCGGTCGACGTCGCTTCACCGAGACGGAGAGTTGCATTCCGTGGTTTCATCGAAAAACAACAGTCGAGTACGGGCCGCATTGACAGTGGGAGTGCTGGCGTTCGGACTCGTTGCAGGGCCTTCGATGCAGGCCGGTGCCGACCCCGTCATCACCAACCCCACCGAGGCGCTCGACAAGCTCGGTGAACTCTCCCGGGTTTCCGAGCAGACCAACGAAGCGCTGCACAACGCGCAGATCGACCTCGACGCGAAGCTGGCAGTCGCGAATGATGCGGACGTGCGATCGGCAGCCGATCAGGGTCTTCTCGACGCGGCTTCGGCGCGCGTCGCAGAGTTCGCTCCGGCGGTAAACCGTATTGCCACAGCGAATTACCAGGGTGTGCGAACCAATCGCCTCTTTGCGTTGATGGTGAGTGACTCGCCGCAGCAGTTGCTCGACCAGATGTCTGCGCTCGACGTGATTTCCAACGACGCGGCAGTACAGGTCTCTCAGTTCAACCAAGCCACTGCCGATGCGCGTGCCGCCTCGGAAGCATCGAAGCGATCGGCCGAAGAAGCGCGAACCGCCGCCGATCAAGCCCGCGCACTCAGTGACGATTTGCAGCGCAAGCAGAGTGAACTGCAGACGCAGATCGCCGACGTGACCAAAGCCTTCCAGAATCTCACCGACGACGAACGTAACCAACTGAGCGGTACGCCTTTCCCGCCGGACGTCGATCTCAGCAAAATTCTGGCTAACTTGACCCCAGGCTCGGGTGCTGCTGCCCTGCAAGCAGGCCTCACGCGGATCGGTGACCCGTACGTCTGGGGCGCGACCGGGCCGAACGAGTTCGACTGCTCAGGTCTGGTGGTGTGGGCCTACAAGCAGATCGGAAAGACTCTGCCGCGATCGAGCCAAGCGCAGGCGCAGGGCGGTGTACCGGTGTCGAGGGACCAACTACAGCCCGGCGACGTCGTGACTTTCTACAGCGACAACTCGCATGTCGGCATCTACGCCGGCGACGGAAACATTCTGCATGCGTCGACGTTCGGCGTACCGGTGAAGGTCCAGTCGATGGCAGGCATGGAGTTCTCCACTGCGCGTCGTTACTGACGGCTTGCTGCGCCCGAGCGGCGTGTGGCCAGCCGCCGTGAAGCGTCGAGTCGAGTTCTCCTACACTCGGCACCGTGCCGACTGAACCGATGACGACGCCCGACGTCGGCGCAGATCGACCACGCCGTTGGGAGTATCCGGCCCTCGTGGCGCTCGGTGTAGCCGTGATGCTCGTTCTGGGCCTGACGATCTTCCTGACGAACAGGTCCGATTCCGACGAAAACGCCGCCGCCGAACAGGACGCGGAACGCAGCGCTCAAGTCCAGAGCTTTCTCGATGCATGGGCCGCGGCTCAGATGTCCGACGATCCGTCGGGGCTGGCGAAGTTCGTCGACAGTTCCGCCGCACCCGGTGTGCTCGAGGCGGAAGTTCGACGAGCCACTGCAGCGGGAGCGCTCGAATTCTCCGACTGGGGATACGAGATTCCCAGCGGCGGCCTGACTCCGGCGCCGCGAACCGGTGCGCCGGGCGGAGACGTCGAAGTATGGAATGCGCAAGTTCTGTTGCGGTACGCCCTCGACGGCGTCGACGCATTGCCCACGCGCAAGGCAGTGTCCATGACACTCGCGAAACGCGGCGATCAGTGGTCGGTTCTTGCGGACGGGTCGATCGTCGGACTGGACGGCGCCCGAACGGCGGGCGAATCCTGGAACGGCCCCTGGGACTTCGGCCCGCTTGCCGTCGCCGAGAATTCTGCGGGTAACGCGCTGGTGATCGGCCACCCGGGTCAGCAGGCGTTCGTCGACGCTTTGGCTGCCGATGTGGACTCAGCCATCGAGAACACGACGCAGTTGTGGGGGCCGTGGTGGTCCGAGCGCGCGGTGCTCATGGTGGCGGGGTCCGCTGAGGAATTCACCGCACTGGTCGGCTCCCATCACGACGGCGCTTCGATTGCCGCAGTGTCGGTCGCGGATGCGACGGCGGACGGGTCTTCCGACGTGAGCGGCCAGCGGGTGGTGTTCTCGCCTGCCGCGGCTTCGAGGTTGACCGACATCACCAGGCGAACGGTGTTGCGCCACGAACTGATGCACATAGCCGCCCGATCGAAAACCCGTGACGGGTCGCCGATGTGGGTATTGGAAGGGTTTGCCGAATACGCGGGAAACCGTGGATCCTCGCGGGCCTGGGGTGAGATCGCGCCGACTCTGGCAGCAGCGGTACGCTCCGGCGATACTCCGACCGAGTTTCCGGACGACACGCAGTTCAGCGGTGTACCGGTCGTGAGTTCACTGGCGTACGAATCGGCGTGGTCGATCAACGCGTATATCGCCGATCGATTCGGAGAAGCAAAGCTGACCGACCTCTTTCGCGCTCTCGCCTCCGGAAAGATGACGGCCGAAGACCTCGATTCGCGGATCCGAGCGGTCGTTGGCGTCGGAACCGAGGAACTGCGAGCCGGATGGGTCGACTGGACCAACAGCCATCTGGGCTGAGCGGTTCGCGGCTGGGTCGATTGCAGCGGCGAGGTGCCCTTCGCACGTTTGAAGCACCGAGTGCCCTACGGTGGACGGATGCGCCGGACCCTCTTGGTGACCAACGATTTTCCTCCTCGCCCCGGAGGTATCCAGTCCTATCTCCACACGTTCGCCGGGCATCTGCCGCCGGACAAGTTGGTGGTGTACGCACCGCGGTGGCGGGGCGACTCACACAAGAAGTTCGATGCGGCACAGCCTTTCGAGGTGGTTCGGCACCCGACGACGCTGATGCTGCCGTCGCCCTTTGTTGCTCGTCGGGCCGCGAAGCTGGTCAAGAAGCACGACTGCGAGTCGGTCTGGTTCGGTGCGGCAGCGCCGTTGGCGTTGTTGGCACCGGTTGTTCGACGCGCCGGAGCGAGCCGAGTGATCGCGAGTACTCACGGCCACGAGGTCGGATGGTCGATGATTCCCGGTGCGCGGCAGTCGTTGCGTGTGATCGGTGACCACACCGATGCGGTGACGTTCGTCAGCAAATACACCCGTGGGCGGTTCTCGGCGGCCTTCGGCCCGCAAGCGGCGCTCGAGCACCTTCCTTCCGGAGTGGACACGTCAGTGTTCCACCCGGACTCGGTCGCTCGCGCGGAACTGCGTAAGCGATACGGGCTGGGTGAGCGGCCCACGATCCTGTGCCTGTCGCGGCTCGTGCCACGCAAGGGGCAGGACATGCTCATCAAGGCGCTGCCGACCGTACGCAAGAGCATTGACGGGGCGGTACTGGTGATCGTCGGAGGCGGGCCGTACGAGGACCATCTTCGCCAATTGGCGCGTAAGACCGGGATGGACGATCACGTCGTCTTCACGGGCACGGTGCCCGCCGCAGAGTTGGCGGCGCACCACACGATCGCCGACGTGTTCGCCATGCCGTGCCGTACCCGAGGCGCCGGATTGGACGTCGAAGGACTGGGAATCGTCTACCTCGAGGCCTCGGCTACCGGTGTGCCGGTCATCGCCGGGCGCAGTGGTGGCGCTCCGGAAACGGTGCAGCAGAACAAGACCGGGCTCGTGGTCGACGGCACCTCTGTTCGCGACGTCGCCGAATCCGTGATCGAGGTGCTGTCCGATCGTGATCGCGCGGCCGCGATGGGAGCAGCGGGCCGGGCATGGGTTGCCGAAGACTGGAAGTGGGACACGCTCGCTTCGAAGCTGCGTAATCTCCTCGGCTGAGCTACCGGGACTCGAACGCAAACGGCCCGCACCGAATTCGGTGCGGGCCGTTCGTTGCTGCGAGAAGCTGCTTGCCGAAAACCTACTTGGCGTAGATCTTTTCGATGTCGGCGGCAAAGCTCTCGTGCACGACGTTGCGCTTGAGCTTCATCGTGGGCGTGAGTTCGCCTGTGTCCTCGGAGAAGTCGACCGGAAGAATGCGGAACTTCTTGATCGCCTCGGCGTGTGAGACGAGCTTGTTGGCCTCGTCGATGGCGTCCTGGATTTCGCCGACCAGTTCGCCGTCCGAAACCAGGTCGGCCGCTGTGGTTCCTGCGGCCTTGTTGTTGCGCTCGTTCCAGGCGGGAAGAGCTTCGGCGTCGATGGTGATGAGGGCGCCGATGAAAGGCTTCTGGTCGCCGACCACGATGGCCTGGCTGATCAGCGGGTGCGCGCGAAGGGAATCCTCGAGCTGAGCGGGGGAGACGTTCTTGCCGCCTGCCGTGACGATGATTTCCTTCTTGCGGCCGGTGATGGTGATGTAGCCGTCCTTGTCGACGGTGCCGAGGTCGCCGGTGTGGAACCAGCCGTTCTCGATCGACTCGGCGGTCGCCTTCTCGTTGCGCCAGTAGCCGGTGAAGACCACCGGTCCCGAGAGGAGGATTTCGCCGTCTTCTGCGATACGAACGGAGTTGCCGGCCAACGGCTTTCCGACAGAGCCGACCTTCTGTGCGCCGATGGTGTTGACGGCGAACGCTGCGGTGGTCTCGGTCAGTCCGTAGCCCTCGTAGATCGTGACACCGATACCGCGGAAGAAGTGGCCGAGTCGAGCGCCCAGAGGTGCACCACCGGAAATGGCCAGCTGGCACTGCCCGCCGAGCGCTGCGCGCAGCTTCGAGTACACGAGCTTGTCGAAGAGAGCGTGCTTGGCCTTGAGAACGATGCCGGCGCCGCCCTTGTCCTGCGCCTCGCTCCACGCGACGGCGGTGTCTGCGGCCGCGTCGAAGATCTTTCCCTTGCCGTCGCCGTGCGCCTTGGCGCGTGCGCTGTTGTAGACCTTCTCGAACACGCGCGGCACCGAGAGGATGAAGTCGGGCTTGAACTCGCCGAACGTCGGAACGAGGTTCGGGATGTCACTCGTGTGCCCCAGCGCTGCACCGGCGTCGAACGACGCGATGCTGACTGCGCGAGCGAGAACGTGCGCGAGCGGCAAGAACATCAGCGTGCGGACGCCAGGAGTCTTGAGCAGCGTGCCGAGGTTGGAGTCGAGGATGCCCTTCGACTCGGCAATCAGGTTGGAGTGCGTCAGCTGGCAGCCCTTGGGTCGGCCTGTGGTGCCCGACGTGTAGATCAGGGTCGCGGGATCGGATGCCTTCAGTGCAGCGACGCGGGCGTGGACGTCCTCGTCGGAGATGTCGGCGCCCAATGCGGTCAATTCCTCGACAACACCTTTAGCGCCTGCCGCGGCATCGATCTGGTAGACCGTGCGCAGCGCGGGGGCGGCTGCAGCGACGTCCTTCACGGTCGCGGCATGTGCGTCGTTCTCGACGATGAGGTCGATTGCTTCGGAGTCCTCGAGAATCCAGCGAACCTGCTCGGCTGCGGAGGTTTCGTAGATCGGAACCGTCACGCCGCCGGCCGCCCAGATGGCGTAGTCGACGAGCGGCCATTCGAAGCGAGTCGCCGACATGAGGCCGACGCGATCGCCCTGCTCGACTCCGATCGCGATCAGGCCCTTGGCGACGGCAGTCACCTGAGCGGCGAAATCGCCTGCAGTGACATCGACCCATGCATTTCCGACTTTGCGCTTGTAGACAACCGCCGCCGGCTTCGTCTTCGCGAAGGCGAAGACCGAGTCGACCGCGGAGGCATCCTCGGGAATGGTGAACGTCTGGGGTGCGCTGAACTCAGGCACGAAATACCTCCGACACTGCGAAATACTGACGAGTAGGGTTTTCGTCTCCTACTGTAGTCGCATGTCCGACGCAGTTGTGGCCAGGCTTACAGTCTGTCCGGTATGTAGTGTTGCGACACCCCTCGACGCTTCGCGGACGCGATATGTGAAGCTACTTCGGTGAGCAGCATTCAGGTCGCAGACCAGACTTTCATCGCCGCCCCGCCCGAGCGGGTCGCCGAACTGTTGTCCTCGCGCGCGCAGTGGCGTCGCTGGTTCAGTGATCTCGAGCTCGAAGTCCGGGAAGATCGCGGTCCCGCAGGATTCCGTTGGGGAGTGTCCGGTCAGCTGGTCGGCACCATGGAGGTGTGGCTCGAACCGGTCATGGACGGGACGATCGCGCACTACTTCCTGCACTGTGAGCCGGTCGGCGTATCGCCGTCCGATCTGGCGACCCTCGACCTCGCCGGGATGAACCGCAAGCGTCGGGTCGATGGCAAGGTCATGTCGTTCCAGCTCAAACGCGAACTCGAAGCGGGACGTGCCGCCGGAGTAGCACCGGACTGATAATCGAAGCACTGCACGTTGTGCAGGTTCTGGACTTTTGACGAAGGAAGGTAGCGCAGTCGTATGGCCGAGAAGACCAAGGGGTTGATCAGCATCGACGCTCCTGCCGACGCCGTGATGGACGTCATCGCCGATTTCGAGCGGTACCCCGAGTGGGTGGCCGCGGCGAAGTCCGTCGAGGTGACGGCGCCGGGACAGGGCGGCCGCGCGGACCGAGTACGTTTCGTCCTCGACGCGGGGATGGTGAAGGACACCTACGAACTGCAGTATTCGTGGGCACCGGACGGTATGGCGGTGAGTTGGGAGCTGATCTCGGGCGAGATTCAGAAGTCCCAATTCGGTTCGTACACACTCGAGCCCGGCCCGAACGGCACCACGTCGGTCACCTACGAGTTGACGGTCGACCTGACGATTCCGATGATCGGACTGTTCAAGCGCAAGGCCGAGAAGATCATCACCGACACAGCTCTGAAGGAACTGAAGAAGCGAGTCGAGGGCTGAGTGCCGGAGCAACGATCGCGCGTCCAACTGTTCGTCGGTAAAGGCGGAGTAGGCACGACGACGCTTGCCGCAGCGACTGCTGTGTCGGCTGCGACCGATGGGGCGAGAGTGCTGCTCGTGTCGATCGATCAGGCAGGTTCTCTTGCAGACGTCCTGGGCGTGCCGAATCCGCGAACGACCACATCTCTCACCGAGGGTCTCGACGTCCGGCAACTCGACACGTCAGCGCTCCTCGAGGACAAGTTCCGAGGATTGTCGGGGTTGATCGACGCTGCAGGAACTTTCGGAGCGGGAGATCACGAACACGGTTCGTCGTTCGAGGGCTTGGAACCGGAAGAGTTGACGGGATCCCTGGGCATCCAAGACATGCTCGGGCTCGCCGAGATCGTCGACCTCTCGGACAGCGGCGACTACGACCTCGTGATCGTGGACTGTCCGGCCGCCGCCGAAGCGCTGCGGATACT
>NZ_CAURKP010000131.1:0-15195 GCF_963525155.1 uncultured Rhodococcus sp. | reverse complement strand
TGCCGACCTCGCTGCGCGTGCCGACGCGCTCGGACGCGCATTCATCGACCAGGGCGTGACGTTCTCGCTGTCCGGGCAGGAGCGACCGTTTCCGTTGGATCTGGTGCCGCGCGTCATCGCCGCGCAGGAGTGGTCGCGGCTGGAAAAGGGCATCAAGCAGCGTGTGAAGGCGCTCGAGCTGTTCCTCGCGGACATTTACGGCGAGCAGCGAATCTTGCGCGATCACGTGCTGCCGCGCCGTCTGGTCACCTCGTGTGAGCACTTCCACCGTGAAGCGGCCGGCATCGTGCCGCCCAATGGTGTGCGAATCCACGTCGCCGGTATCGACTTGGTCCGTGACGAGGCCGGGGAGTTCCGAGTTCTCGAGGACAACCTGCGATCTCCGTCCGGCGTCTCCTATGTGATGGAAAACCGTCGCACGATGACTCGGGTGTTCCCCGACCTGTTCATGTCCCACAAGGTGCGGGCCGTCGGGGATTACGCAACACACTTGCTGAGGGCGCTGCGCGCGGGTGCTGCACTCAACGAAGCGGACCCCACAGTGGTTGTTCTCACACCAGGTATTGCCAACTCGGCCTATTTCGAGCATTCGTTGCTCGCTCGTCAGATGGGCGTGGAACTCGTCGAAGGTCGCGACCTGTTCTGCCGCGACAACATGGTATACATGCGCACGACGGAAGGTGAGCGCCAGGTCGACGTCATCTATCGCCGCATCGACGACGAGTACCTCGACCCGATGCACTTCCGCCCGGATTCGATTCTCGGCGTCGCAGGTCTACTGAATGCGGCGCGGGCGGGCAACGTGGTGATCTCGAGCGCCGTCGGCAACGGAGTCGGTGACGACAAACTCGTCTATACCTATGTTCCGCAGATCATCGACTACTACCTCGGTGAGAAGCCGCTCTTGCAGAACGTCGACACGTTCCGCTGTTGGTTGGACGAGGAGTGCGAGCAAGTCCTCGACCGCGTCGCCGAACTGGTCATCAAGCCGGTGGAAGGGTCCGGTGGCTACGGAATCGTCTTCGGACCCGACGCGAGCCCCAAGGAACTGGCCGCGATCACCCGCAAGATCAAGGCAGACCCGCGCGGGTGGATTGCGCAGCCACTCGTGCAGTTGTCCACGGTGCCGACCAAGATCGACGATGTTCTCTCGCCGCGCCACGTGGACTTGCGGCCCTTTGCCGTCAACGACGGTGAGGACGTGTGGGTGTTGCCCGGCGGCCTGACCCGGGTGGCACTTCCGGAAGGTTCGCTGGTGGTCAACTCCAGCCAGGGCGGCGGAAGCAAGGACACGTGGGTGCTCGCGAGCCGCACCTCTCACGAGGACCCGGAGCTGTCCGGCGAGGAGTTGGTGTCCGAGCCCCCGGAATCCGCGGAACCGGTGCAGGGCCCGGAGCTGAGCACCTCACAACAACAACAGCAGCAGCAACAGTGAACTCCACTGAACTGCCCAGCTACCAAGAACTATCAGCGAACGGAGCGTGGTGACTGATGCTTGCTCGCAACGCAGAGTCTCTCTACTGGATCGGCCGCTACGTCGAGCGGGCGGACGACACCGCTCGGATCCTCGATGTCGCCGTCCACCAACTTCTCGACGACGCCACCGTCGATCCTGACCGCACGTCGCGCTTGCTCTTGCGTGTTCTCGGCATCGAGGCGCCGGAGGAGAAGCTCGACGTGCGTTCCCTCACCGATCTGGTTGCGTTCAGTCGCAATCAGGTTGGTTCGATCGTGGACTCGCTGGCGAGTGCCCGAGAGAATGCTCGCGGAGCACGTGAGGTCACGTCGAGTGAGATGTGGGAGTGCCTGAACACCACGTACAACGGACTGGCCGAGCGTGAGCGTGCATCACGCAGGCTGGGCCCGCACGAGTTCTTCCGCTACGTGGAGGAACGCGCAGCGATGTTCGCGGGCCTGGCGGATTCCACGCTCAGCCGCGACGACGGCTATCGGTTCCTTCTGCTGGGGCGCTCGATCGAACGTGTCGACATGATCGTGCGAATGCTGCTGGCGCGCGCCGGTGACCGCCCGTCTTCGCCGGCGTGGGTCAGTGTTCTTCGCTCGGCGGGTGCGCATGACACGTATCTGCGTACGTATCGCGGAGCACTCGACGCCAATCGCGTCGTCGAGTTCATCTTGTTGGACAGGCTCTTTCCGCGCTCGGTGTTCCACTCGATCAGGCAGGCCGAGAAGTGCCTGCAGGAGCTCGACCCGCAGCCGGGCAGTCGCGTCGGGATCCGGGCGGAGGCGCCGCGGCTACTGGGCCGCGCACGCAGTGAGCTCGAGTTTCTGCCGCAGGGCGTGTTGCTCGAGGATCTGCAGGGACGGTTGCTCGGTTGGCAGGAGACATGCCGCGAACTGGGTGAGGCAATTGCATTGCAGTACTTCCACGCTGCGCCGTGGGTCGCGTGGACGGATGCCGGCGCCGCGTATGCGGAGTCGACGGTGGAGGGAGAGCTGTGAGCTGGCGGATGAGGGTCGTGCACACCACGGGATATGCGTACGACGCCCCGGTGACGTCGTCGTACAACGAAGCGCGATTGACACCTCGCGGCGACACCAGGCAGACGGTGATACTCACGCGCGTCGAAACCCAGCCGGCAACGCGTTCCTACCGATACACCGATTACTGGGGCACCGCGGTGACCGCCTTCGACTTGCACGCCCCGCATACGGAACTCGAAGTGACCGGGCTGTCGGTGGTGGAGACGGAACCGTTCGTTCAGCCCGAGGAAACCGTCGACTGGGATGAATTGTCGGGAAACGCGATTAAAGATCGATTCAACGAACAACTGAGTTTCACGAGATACGTTCCGCGTGATCGTAAGCTGGCGACAATTGCCAAGGAATTGCGCAAAGATAAATCACCTGAAGATGCAGTAGTGGCTGCGTCGCAATGGGTTTACGGCGAAATGTCATATGTTCCCGGTACGACCGGAGTGCATACGTCGGCGGTGGAGGCCTGGTCGGCCAGGAAAGGTGTCTGCCAGGACTATGCGCATCTGACCTTGGTGTTGCTTCGAACGATGGGGATACCGTGTCGATACGTTTCCGGCTATCTCCACCCCAAACGTGATGCGGCAGTCGGGGACACGGTGGTCGGGGAATCGCACGCGTGGATCGAAGCGTGGACCGGCGCGTGGTGGGGATACGACCCGACCAATGCGATAGCTGTGAATGAACAGCATGTCTCGGTCGGAATAGGAAGGGACTATTCGGATGTGCCGCCTTTGAAGGGAATCTTTTCCGGTGGACGCTCCACAGATCTCGAAGTTGTTGTGGAGATCACCAGGCTTGCGTAAAGTCCGGCAAATCTAGGCGCGTGAGCATTACTACCGTTCGATGAGAAGAAGGTGGGAATATGTCTCCAACTGCACAGGAATTGACTGAGATCGAACCGATCTCGGATGTGAAGAAGTATGCGGCCGAAGCGGTGGGAACATTTGTGCTCGTGTTCTCCGCAGTCGGAACTGCCGTCTTTGCAGGTGCGAAAGTCGGCAACCTCGGAGTTGCCTTCGCATTCGGCCTGACCCTGCTGTTCCTCGTATATGCGATCGGCCCGATTTCCGGTTGCCACGTCAACCCAGCCGTGACTCTCGGCCAATTCGTGATCGGGCGAATCTCAGCCGTCAATGCGGCGATTTACGTTGTCGCGCAAGTGATCGGCGGCTTGGTCGCAGGCGTCGTGATCTACACGGTGGCCAACAGTCTCCCGGCGTACAACCGTGCTGCTGACGGTTTGGGTGCAAACGGTTGGGGCGCACACAGTCCGTCTGCCGAGAAGAATCTTCTCGGAAACGTGGTTTCCGACGGCTACGGCATCGGTGCCGCCATGATCATCGAGATCCTGCTGACAGCACTGCTGGTATTCGTCGTTCTCGCGTCGACCGACCAGATCTCCGACGTGCCTCTCGCCGGGGTGTCCATCGGCTTCACCCTGGCCGTCATTCACCTGATCTCGATCCCGATCGACAACACCTCCGTCAACCCCGCTCGAAGCCTCGCTGTCGCGCCGTTCCAGGACGGTGCACTCGGTCAGGTGTGGTTGTTCATCGTGTTCCCGCTCATCGGCGGTGCGCTCGGTGCACTCATCTATCGAGCACTCTTCGGACGGTTCAACCGTATGGACAGCTGATCGACACTGTTTCCATCGTCCGGGTCGGCTTCAGCTCCAGCTGAAGTCGGCCCGAAGTTTTGCCGCGACCGCGTCGAACTTCTTGTGATCCATGACGGCGCCCTCGCGCCGGATCCCGCTCTCGGGAACGTCGAGCACCCGGTCGAGCCGGACCCAGCTGGGCCTTCCCTCTCCGTCCCATGGACCCGAACCGATTGCGAGCCAATCGCGCTCACCCTGGCGTTTACTCTGCGAAGACAACATCAGGCCGAGCAGCGTGTCGCCGTCGCGGCCGACAACCAGCACCGGGCGGTCTTTGCCCTGGGTCGGATCCTCCTCGTAGGCAACCCAGGTCCAGACGATTTCGCCCGGATCGGCCTTGCCGTCGAGGTCGGGGGAGTACTCGACCTTGCGGGCGCGATGTGCGGTCGGAGACGTCCGCGCGGCGATCGGGCGGCCGGACGGACCCGGCTTCGAGGCAGACGACTGGGACGTGGACGACTGCAGCTGGCGCAGCAACGCAGGGCCCTTCTCCACCGCGAGGGCGCCGAGGGTTCTGCCGATCTGCTTCCACATGCTTGCCATAGCGTTCGAGCATAATCACCCGCCCGTGGGATCCCCTGGTACGGCGGCGCCGAGACTTGGATATCCTGAGGGTTGACAGTGGCCCGGATCCGGGCCGGTGCCGGTCCGACTAAGGGGTCTCCCATCAGCAGCTTCGCCGACAAGACGTTCACGGATCCTGCGCAGATCCGGAACTTCTGCATCATCGCGCACATCGACCACGGTAAGTCGACGCTGGCAGATCGCATGCTTCAGCTCACCGGTGTGGTCGAAGAGCGGGCGATGCGTGCGCAGTACCTGGACCGCATGGACATCGAGCGTGAACGCGGCATCACCATCAAGGCTCAGAACGTTCGTCTGCCCTGGACCGTCGACGGCGAAGAGTTCGTCCTCCACCTCATCGACACTCCCGGCCACGTCGACTTCACGTACGAGGTCTCCCGTGCGCTCGAAGCATGCGAGGGCGCAATTCTACTGGTCGATGCTGCTCAGGGCATCGAAGCTCAGACGCTGGCGAACCTCTACCTGGCGATGGAGAAGGATCTCAAGATCATTCCGGTCCTCAACAAGATCGACCTCCCGGCCGCGGATCCCGACCGCTATGCCGAAGAGATCGCGCACATCACGGGCTGCGAGCCCGGTGATGTCCTGCGCGTCTCGGGTAAGACCGGTATGGGCGTCAAGGAACTGCTCGACGAGGTGATCAAGCAGGTACCTGCGCCTGTCGGCGATGCTGACGGTCCCGCCCGCGCGATGATCTTCGACTCCGTGTACGACACCTACCGCGGCGTGGTCACTTACGTGCGTGTGGTCGACGGTCGGATCCGTCCCCGCGAGAAGATCACGATGATGTCCACGGGCACTACACACGAACTGCTCGAGGTCGGCATCATTTCCCCCGAGCCGAAGGCCAGTATCGGTCTGGGCGTCGGCGAGGTGGGCTACCTCATCACCGGTGTGAAGGATGTCCGTCAGTCGCGCGTCGGTGACACCGTCACCACCACCCGCAACGGCGCGACCGAACCGCTAGTCGGCTACCGCGATCCCAAGCCGATGGTCTACTCGGGCCTCTACCCGATGGACGGCTCGGACTACCCCGTGCTGCGCGATGCCCTCGACAAGCTCCGTCTCAACGACGCGGCCCTGGCGTATGAACCCGAGACGTCGGTTGCCCTCGGATTCGGCTTCCGCTGCGGCTTCCTCGGCCTGCTCCACATGGAGATCACCCGCGACCGCCTCGAGCGTGAGTTCGGCCTCGAACTGATTTCCACCGCGCCCAACGTCGTCTACCGCGTCGTGATGGAGGACGGGGCCGAGGTCATCGTCACCAACCCGTCGTACTGGCCGGAAGGCAAGGTTCGCGAGGTCTACGAGCCCGTCGCCAAGTGCACCGTCATCGCCCCGAGTGAATACGTCGGCGCCATCATGGAGCTGTGCCAGTCCCGTCGCGGTGAGCTCGGCGGCATGGACTACCTCTCCGAGACTCGTGTCGAGTTGCGATACGAATTGCCCATGGGCGAGATCATGTTCGACTTCTTCGACGCCCTCAAGTCCCGCACCAAGGGTTATGCCAGCCTCGATTACGAGGAGGCAGGTGAGCAGCAGGCCGACCTGGTGAAGGTCGACATCCTGCTGCAGGGCGAGGCCGTCGACGCGTTCTCTTCGATCGTGCACCGTTCCAACGCCGGCGCTTACGGCGGACGCATGACGTCGAAGCTTCGTGAGCTGATTCCTCGCCAGCAGTTCGAGGTTCCGATCCAGGCCGCGATCGGCGCGAAGATCATCTCGCGCGAGAACATTCGCGCAATCCGCAAGGACGTTCTTGCCAAGTGCTACGGCGGCGACATCAGCCGTAAGCGCAAGCTGCTCGAGAAGCAGAAGGAAGGCAAGAAGCGCATGAAGACCATCGGTCGCGTCGAGGTGCCGCAGGAAGCATTCGTGGCGGCCCTGACGTCGGAATCGGTCGGCGAGAAGCCCAAGAAGTAGGAGCGCATGGTCACCACCTGGTTGTCCCGAGAGTTCGGAGTCGAAATCCCGGTTCTCGGGGCGCCCATGGGTGGCCGCGCGGGCGGCGCGCTCGCCGGAGCTGTATCGGCGGCCGGTGGGTTGGGTCTGCTTGGCGCGGCCCGGTACAACACACCGGAGTGGATCGAGGCCGAAGCCGAAGTGGCCCGCTCGATCGGCGGAAAGTTCGGCGTCGGCCTGATGACGTGGTCGCTGCCCGAGAACGAGTTGATGCTCGACGCCGCGATTGCCGTCGAGCCGACCATGATCACCTTGTCGTTCGGTGATCCCGCCTCGTATGTCGGACGAATCCACGATGCGGGCATTCCCGTTGTGTCACAGATCAATACGCTCGAAGACCTTCGCATTGTCGAGGCCGCGGGTGTCGACGGCGTGATCGCGCAAGGCGGTGAGGCAGGCGGTCACACGGGCCGAATCGGAACCTTGCCGCTGCTGCAGGAGATCCTCGAAACGACATCTCTTCCAGTACTGGCGGCCGGCGGAATCGGGACCGGCCGCGGTTTGGCTGCAGTCCTGGCTGCCGGTGGCGAAGGCGTGATGATCGGAACCGCGCTACTCGCCAGCCCGGAGACGGTCGGACCGGACTATGCGCGTGATCGCGTCGTCGAATCCGGAAGCGCCGACACCGTCTACACCTCCGTTTTCGACCGCGCTCGCAGTCAGCCGTGGCCCCAGCGGTGGGGTGGTCGCGCTGTGGCCAACGAATTCACCGCCGCATGGCATGGAGTCGACGCCGACGAGGAAACGTTGGCTAAGGCGTACGACCCGTCGGATCCGCACAGCGGCGTCGTCTACGCCGGAGAAGCGGTGGGTCTCGTGCACGGAACCCATCCGGCCGGCGACGTGGTTCGACGCATCGGCGCCGATGCGGAGCGTCTGCTCGCTCGTTTCGCCTGAAAGCAAGGTCGGACATAGCCGTGTCTCATATGAGAAGGTAAGCCTCTACTAACTAGTGGAGGAGTATTTCGTGCGTGCGATGAAGTTCTCGGCGGTGGCTCTGTTGGGAGCACTGGTCGTCGGTATCAGTGGCTGTTCGTCTTCGGACGCTGACGAGATCGCGGACGGTCGGGTCACCACGGTCGACCACAAGTTCGGCGCCACCACGATCACCGGGACGCCGACGCGCATCGTCGCGGCCGACACCCAGTGGCTTGACGCTCTGCTCGAACTCGGAATCCAGCCGGTGGGGTACCTGGCTGCCGGCCCGATGGGCGACGAGCGTGGTCTGTTCCCGTGGGAGAGTGGCGTGGACGCGTCGGCGAAGGAACTCGATCGCTCGGCGATCCAGCAGTTCGGTGTCCCGCTCAAAGCTGAAGAAATTGCAGCCTTGGATCCCGATCTGATTCTCGGCGGGTTCTCCGTCGCCGATCAGGACGATTTCGACCAGTTGAGCAAGATCGCTCCGACAATTGCCGGTCTGTCCGACGTCCAGGTCGATCCGTGGCAGGACCAGGTGGAGATTCTCGGCCGGGTTCTCGACAAGGAGTCGCGAGCCGACGAGATCGTCGAGGCGACAAACGGGCAGATCGATGCGCTCGCACAGCGGTTGCCGGGGCTGAAGGGTAAGACCGCTCTTTTGTCGCAGTACGTCTTCCCGACGTCGCAGTTGGTGATCGTCGCTGATCCCAAGGACGGTGCTTCGGGACTGTTCACGCGTCTGGGAATGTCGTTGCCGCCCAAGCTGGTCGACGAGGCCGGTGTGACCGGTGGCCGGCTGATACTCAGCCCGGAACGGGTCGACGCTCTCAGCGCCGAGGTCGTGGTGCTGCTGCCCAACGGCGGGTCGCTCGACGACATGATGAAGCTGCCGGGGTTTGCCGACCTGCCTGCAGTCAAGGGTGGCGGATTGGCCATCGTCGACTATCCGACTGTTGCCGGCCTGAACACTCCGTCGTCGCTGTCGCTGAAGTACTCGCTCGAATCGATCACGCCGCAGCTCGAAGCGGTGGCCGGGGTCTAGGTCGCGTTGTGCGCGGGCTGGAAAGCTCCGGCTTCGGCAGCTTCCTCGGCGCGGATCACGTGGACCACGGCGTTGATCAGCGCCAGGTGTGTGAACGCTTGCGGGAAGTTACCCAGATGGCGACCGGTGTGCGCGTCGATCTCCTCCGCGTACAGCTTGAGCGGGCTCGCGAACCCGAGCAGACGCTCGCAGAGATGCTTCGCGCGATCCAGTTCGCCGATCTCGACGAGGGCGGACACCAACCAGAAGGAACAGATGGTGAATGTTCCTTCTTCACCGCTCAAACCGTCGTCGGTGGTGTCGACGCGATAGCGCAGGACCAACCCCTCCTCGGTGAGCTCGTCGGCGATCGCCAGCACCGTCGCCCGGATGCGCGGATCGTCGGCCGGCAGGAAGCGCAGCAGCGGTGCCAACAAGAGCGACGCGTCGAGTGAATCGTGGCCGTACCGCTGCGTCAGAACTCCACGCGAGTCGACTCCGTGCGCGAGGATGTCGGCCTTGATCTCGTCCGCGATGGCCGTCCATTGCTGTGCAAAGCTTTTCTCGCCCTGCATCTCCGCCAGCTTGGCGCCGCGATCGAGTGCGACCCAGCACATGATCTTCGACGACGTGAAGTGCTGTGGTTCACCGCGCACCTCCCAGATCCCACGGTCGGGTTGGCGCCAGTGCTTGATCGCTTCTTCGACCTGCTTCTTGAGCAGCGGCCACAGCGCTTCGGGGACACGCTCGCGGGTACGGATGTGGAGATACACCGAGTCGAGCATGGTGCCCCAGATGTCGTGCTGCTGTTGATCGAATGCGCCGTTGCCGATGCGCACCGGACGGGCACCGTCGTATCCGGAGAGATGGTTGAGTTCGGATTCCTCGAGCGTGCGCTCGCCGCCGATGCCGTACATCACCTGCAAGGGATGTGGCTGACCGTTGTCCGAACTCGACACGTCGTAGATGAAGTTGAAGAAGTCGTTGGCCTCACGGTCCAGCCCGAGCGTGTAGAGACCCCACAGTGCGAAGGTGGAATCGCGAACCCACGCGTAGCGGTAGTCCCAGTTACGTTCTCCGCCTGGTGTTTCCGGTAGCGAGGTCGTCGAAGCCGCAAGTAGGGCTCCGGTCGGTGCGTAGGTGAGCCCCTTGAGTGTGAGCGCACTGCGCTGTAGGTATCCGCGCCACGGGTGATCGGGGAACTTGCCGATCGTCACCCACTCACGCCAGGACTTGGACGTCTGCCACATCTTGTCGGCGGCCTCGTCGAACGTCTGCGGCGCGGGAAGATCCGACCACGAGAGCGCGACGTACACGTTGTCGCCTTCGACCAGTCGCGTCCGCGCTCGTGCTTCACGACCTTCCAGACCCAGTCGTAGGTCGGTGGTCAAGCGCAGAGTGGGATGGTCTCCGGGCTTGGCGGAGCGACACGTTGCCGTTGCTTCCTCGTAGACCTTTCCGGTGTACTCCCAATTCGCCGTGCCACGGTGATAGTCGAACGCGGGCTCACAGCTCATCTCGAGTTCGACGGTGCCGCTGACGCATTTGACCGTACGGAGAAGGGTGTGTTCGGCATCCCAGTCGGTCGGTGTGCGCTTGTGCGTGTTCGATCGCTTGTCGACGTTGTGCCAGGGACCGAGAACCAGGGCGTCGCGTACGACGAGCCAGCCGGTCTCGGTCTGCCAGGTCGTCTCGAGAATGAGTCCACCCGGCAGATAGCGCCGAGCGGCCGGCACGTTCTGGCCGTAGGGGCCGATGCGGAAATGGCCTGCGCTGCGGTCGAGGATGGCACCGAACACGCTGGGGGAGTCGGGGCGGGGAACGCACATCCACTCGACAGATCCGTTACGGGCAATCAGGCACGAGGTTTCGCAATCGGAAAGAAACGCGTAGTCGTCGATAGGGGGAAAGTTGCTTCGATGGTGACCCGTGGAGGCGGGAGGAATCGTCTGCACCACTTCGTCGTCAGCACTCATTCGGCCATCATCCGGCCAGAATCGACACACGTCCAATCCACACGCTGTCGGGACCGTATCGTCCGAAGGATAGGGTGTTGGCGTGGATCGGATAGCGGATTGGTGGGACAGCTTCGAGCTGTGGATGGCGGGGCTCCCGTTCATCCCGCAGGTCGCGTTGGTCCTGATCGTCGTCGTTCCGCTGTGCCGCCTGGTGGCCATCGGTCTGGATCGCGTGTTGGCCGCCGTTCTCGCTCTGCCGCTCTTCGGCTGGTTGCGTAGGAATTCTCGAGAAGTAGAGGAAAGCTGATGCCCCGCTCACGGGTCACTCTCGCCCTGATCGCCCTGATTCTCCTCGTGATCGTCGCGTGGCTTCTCACCCGTTAGTTCTCTCGATTAGAGCGGGCGCCGGTGCTCTGCTAAAGTCCACCGCGTGTCCGAAGCAACAGCTCCCGTAATCCGCCACCAGTTGGCGTTGATTGCTGTCGGCATGCTCGACGTCGCTGACGTCGCCTGTTGTTGATTTCCTGAGTTCGACCTCTCCGGTGGTGCTGCGCACCCCACTCGAACTTCTCTGCGCGTAACTCGCGCCCCCGATTCAGGGCTCATCGCCCGTCGGCTCTCCATGTCTGAACATCCCGATGGAATCAGCCCCAGAGGTCTCGGACTTGTCGTTTGACCAACCCTCGTTTGTCAGTCCTTTCAGGAAGGTATCTGCAATGAAACGCCGTTCCCGCACACTTCTCACTGCTATCGCGACCATGGGGGCCGTGGTACTCACAGCGTGCAGTGGTGGCTCGAGCGACACCGTGGGTGGTGACAGCGCCGCCAGCGACGGTAGCGCCGGCACGATCAACCTGTTCGCCTACGCCGTGCCGAAGCCTGGCTTCGACAAGCTCACCGCAGCCTTCCAGGCGACCGACGAGGGCAAGAACGTCAACTTCAATCCTTCCTACGGCGCCTCGGGCGACCAGTCGCGCAAGGTGAAGGACGGTGCCGAGGCAGACTTCGTCAACTTCTCCGTCGAGCCCGACATCACCCGTCTGGTCGATGCCGGTCTGGTAGATCAGAACTGGAACCAGGACGCCTACAACGGAATTCCGTTCGGATCGGTAGTCACCATCGTGACGCGTCCGGGCAACCCGAAGGGCATCAAAGACTGGGACGACCTGCTTCAGCCCGGCCTCGAGGTCGTCACGCCGAACCCGTTCAGCTCCGGCTCGGCCAAGTGGAACCTCTTGGCGCCGTACGCCGCCAAGAGCGACGGTGGCAAGAACCCGCAGGCGGGTCTCGACTACGTCACCGCCTTGGTCAACGACCACGTCAAGATCCAGCCCAAGTCGGGACGCGAGGCTTCGGAAGCCTTCCTGCAGGGTAGCGGTGACGTTCTGATCAGTTACGAGAACGAGGCACTGTTCATCGAAGGCAACGGCGACCCGGTCGAGCACGTCACCCCGCCCACGACCTTCAAGATCGAGAACCCCGTTGCCGTGATCTCGAACAGCAAGGTCCTCGACAAGGCGACCGCGTTCAAGGACTACCTGTACACGACCGAGGGGCAGACGCTCTGGGCCGAAGCAGGATTCCGTCCCGTGGATCCCGCCGTCGCTGCCAAGTTCACCGACAAGTTCCCCGAGCCGACCAAGCTGTGGACCATTGCAGACCTCGGCGGCTGGAAGGCCGTGGACAGTGCTCTGTTCACCAAGGACACCGGTTCGATCGCAGTGATCTACGACAACGCGACCAAGTAAGACTGACGTGACTGACACTATTGACCCCACCCCCGTGGCTCGTCGGCGAAAACTCGCGCGGGTCACGGGGAGTGTGGGGCCGCTCGGAATCGGAGTGGCCACCCTGTGGCTCTCCGTGATCGTTCTGCTTCCGCTCGCCGCGTTGACCGCCACCGCGTTCGACGAGGGGATCTCCGGATTCTGGGACGCCGTCACCGCACCCGTCGCCTTGGCGTCGTTGCGCGTGACGTTGTTGGTCTCGGTGATCGTGGCACTGATCAACGTCGTGATGGGCACGATCATCGCGTGGGTGCTGGTCCGGGACGACTTCCCGGGCAAGCGCATCGTCAACTCGATGATCGATCTGCCGTTCGCGCTACCGACCATCGTGGCATCGATCGTGCTGCTGTCCCTCTACGGCCCGCAGTCACCGATCGACATCCATCTCAATGCAACCCAGCCCGGACTGATCGTGGCATTGGCCTTCGTGACCTTGCCGTTCGTCGTCCGTTCCGTGCAGCCGGTGCTGCTGGAGGTCGACCGCGAAGTCGAGGAAGCCGCTGCGTCGTTGGGAGCTTCCAACTGGACGATCTTTCGCTCGGTTGTTCTCCCGACGTTGGCGCCTGCCGTCATCTCCGGTGCGGGCCTCGCGTTCGCCAGAGCGATCGGTGAATACGGCTCGGTCGTTCTGATCGGCGGCAACATCCCACGCGTGACACAGATGACGTCGCAGTACATTCAGCAGCAGATCGAGATCGATCGTCCGACCAACGCCGCTGCCGTCTCGGTAGCGTTGCTGGCCATCGCATTCGTGACGCTGTTCGTCCTGCGAATCTTCGCCTCGCGGGGACAGCGACGTGAGGAGAGTTCCCGATGAACGTGTCCAGAGGATCGAAGATCGGTCTACGGACCATCGCTCTCGTCTACCTGTTCGTGTTGTTGGTCGTGCCGATCGGTGTGATCCTGACTCGAACGTTCGAGAACGGAATCGGCCCGTTTCTCGAATCGATCACGACACCGGCAGCGATCTCCGCGCTGAATCTTTCGCTGATCATCGTGGCGATCGTGGTCCCGATCAACGTCGTGTTCGGTGTGGTCACCGCACTCGCTCTTGTCCGTGGTCGGTTCCCGGGCCGCGGAGTTCTGCAGTCGGTGGTCGACCTGCCCTTCGCAGTCTCGCCCGTCGTCGTCGGTGTGTCCTTGATTCTTCTGTGGGGTGCCAACGGTTGGTTCGGCGGAATCGAATCGTTGGGGTTCAAGGTCATCTTCGGTTTGCCAGGCATGGTGATCGCGACGATTTTCGTGACGCTCCCCTTTGTCGTCCGGGAAGTCGAACCCGTACTTCACGAGATCGGCGACGAGCAGGAACAAGCAGCCGCGACGCTCGGTGCCTCTGGTTGGCAGACGTTCTGGCGGATCACCTTGCCCGCGATCCGTTGGGGCTTGACATACGGAATCGTGTTGACGGTGGCGCGTTCGCTCGGTGAATTCGGCGCAGTCATCATGGTCTCTTCCGGCTTCCCGGGGGTATCCCAGACACTGACGTTGCTGGTGCACTCGCGATACATCGACGACCACAACACCTTTGGTGCGTATTCGGCGGCAACGCTGCTGATGGGCATCGCCATCATTGTCCTGTTGCTGATGACGCTGCTGGACCGTAAGAGGAGCACCACATGATCACAGTGACCGGGGCCCGCAAGAACTACGGTGATTTCGCGGCGCTCGACGACGTGACGGTCAACATTCCCTCGGGTTCGTTGACGGCATTGCTCGGGCCCAGTGGCTCGGGAAAGTCGACGTTGCTGCGTTCGATCGCAGGGCTCGAAGAACTCGATTCGGGAACCATCACCATCGCAGGCAAGGACGTCACCGGCGTGTCGCCGCAGAAGCGTGACATCGGTTTCGTGTTCCAGCACTACGCGGCGTTCAAGCACATGACGGTGCGGGACAACGTGGCGTTCGGGCTCAAGATCCGCAAGCGCCCGAAGCCGGAGATCGAGAAGAAGGTCAACGAACTACTGGGGATCGTCGGCCTCGACGGCTTTCAGCATCGGTACCCCGCGCAGCTCTCCGGTGGTCAGCGTCAGCGCATGGCGTTGGCGCGCGCTCTGGCTGTGGATCCGCAGGTGCTCCTGCTCGACGAGCCCTTCGGCGCGCTCGACGCGAAGGTGCGTGCCGACTTGCGCACGTGGTTGCGTCGCCTGCACGACGAGGTGCACGTCACCACCGTCCTGGTCACCCACGACCAGGAAGAGGCTCTCGACGTCGCCGACCGCATCGCGGTGCTGAACAAGGGGCGGATCGAACAGATCGGTGAACCTGCCGACTTGTACGACCGCCCGTCCAACGACTTCGTGATGTCCTTCCTCGGGTCCGTCGCGAAGCTCAACGGGCAGCTGGTCCGTCCGCACGACATCCGCCTCGGCCGCGATCCGAGCATGGCTCTTGCTCAGGAATCCGGAACTGCCGAGTCGCTCGGCGTCACACGCGCAACAGTCGAGCGCGTCGTGTACCTCGGCTTCGAGGTTCGAGTGGACCTGCGCAACGAGGCAACCGGCGAGCTCTTCTCGGCTCAGGTCACGCGCGGTGACAGTGCAGCGCTGCACCTCGAGGCGGGGGAGACGGTGTACGCGCGGGCTACCCGGGTGCCGGATCTGCCGGAGACCCCGGTGTCGACGCCGGTGCAGGAGCCGGTCACGGTGAGCGTGGTCGGCCAGGTGTGACCCGCTCGCCCTTTTTGCCCTGTTCTACCCCCACCCCTGATTGACCGAACGGCACTTTCGGCCACCTGATGGCGCCGAATGTGCCGTACGCTCAGAGGTGGGGGTCGGGCAACAGCGAGACGAGTTCAGCCCTCTCGGCAGA
>NZ_CAURKP010000130.1:0-15195 GCF_963525155.1 uncultured Rhodococcus sp. | reverse complement strand
TTCCTGGCCAAGGGTTATATCGGCCCGAAGGCGCTGCAGGCCAACGGCGTTCGCTACCTTGTCGACCCGCGTGTCGTCGACGGCACCAGCTGGATCACCGGCGCCGACGAAGACGGCAAGCACGTGGTCGGCCTCGTTGCCGGTCGGGACTTCACCCCCGACGGAACCATCGAAGCCGCCGAGGTTCGTGACGGTGACGCCTCTCCGGATGGAGCCGGCACGCTGGTCTCGGCTCGCGGTATCGAGATCGGGCACGTCTTCCAGCTCGGCCGTAAGTACACCGACGTCTTCACCGTCGATGTCCTCGCCGAGAACGGCAAGCCCGTCCGCCCGACCATGGGTTCGTACGGCGTCGGCGTCTCGCGTCTGGTGGCCGTCATTGCCGAGCAGCACCATGACGAGAAGGGTCTGCGTTGGCCCGCTGAGGTCTCACCGGCCGACGTTTACCTCGTCATTGCGAACAAGGACGAGACGGCTCGTGAAGGCGCCGAAGGCCTCGCGGCGCAGCTCGACCGCGCGGGACTCGAAGTGATTCTCGACGACGGTAAGGCGTCGCCTGGCGTGAAGTTCAAGGACTCCGAGCTGATCGGCGTTCCGCTGATCGTTGTCGTCGGCCGTGGTTGGGCCGACGGCAAGGTCGAGATTCGCGACCGCTTCACCGGCGAGAGCCGTGAGATCGACGCCAATTCAGCGATCGAGGAGATCATCGCCGCAGTTCGCGGCTGATTCGAATAGCTGTCCGGGCCGCCGCAGTCACCTTCCGAGGTGTCTGCGGCGGCCCTTCTTTTCTGCCACAATCGTGGCTATGGAACGCGAACCGGATTGGGCAGAAGTCGACGGCTATCTCGTTTCCACGTTGGTAGGTGAAGATCCGGTTCTCGACGCGGCACTCGCCGCCAATTCCGAGGCAGGTCTCCCGCCCATCGACGTGGCGCCGAACCAGGGCAAGCTCCTCAACCTTCTGGCGCGAATGTGCTTGGCGCGCAATGTTCTCGAGATCGGAACGCTCGGCGGATACAGCACGATCTGGCTCGCTCGCGCGGTCGGTCCCTCGGGCCAGGTCATCACGCTGGAATTCGATCCCACCCATGCGGATGTCGCTCGGGCGAATATCGAGCGCGCCGAACTGGCTGACCGTGTCGACATCCGCGTCGGCGCTGCGCTCGACAGTCTCCCGTTGATCGCGAAAGAAGAGTTGGGACCTTTCGACTTGGTCTTCATCGACGCCGACAAGGAGAACAACACCGAGTACGTGCGGTGGGCGTTGGCCCTTTCGCATCCCGGAACCGTCATCATCGTGGACAACGTGGTGCGTGGGGGACATGTGTCCAACCCGGATATCGACGACGAGCGCGTCAAAGCGAGTCGAGCGGTGTTGGAGATGATCGCGGCCGAGCCGAAACTCGACGGCACCGCCATTCAAACCGTGGGTTCGAAGGGATGGGACGGGTTTGCCGTTGCAGTAGTGAACGAGTGAGCGCAGACTCGAAGCGGTGAGGATGCTGGGGGCAGCAAAGGCGGCATGGCGATGGGTGCGCAGTGCTCCCGGTACCTACGTCTGGTTGCTGGCCCTGCTGTTCACCACGCTCTTCCTTCGGCATCTGCCCGACAATGTCGAGGAGCGTTTTCTCGGCAAGCGCTCGACCAATCTGCATCACCTGGCCGAAGACCCGCTACGAGTCCTGTTCTCGAGTGCCTTCTGGCTCGAAGGTGGCGGTTGGTTGGGATACCTGGTTCTCTTCACCATCTTTCATGCAACGGCTGAGCGTTGGCTCGGGACGTGGCGGTGGTTGTGTGTTGTCGTCATCGCCCACGTCGGAGCCACGTACATCAGCGAAGGTGTTCTGTACGAAGGTATTCGGCACGGATACGTGGCGGAGTCGGCGGTCAACACTCTCGACGTGGGAGTGAGTTACGGTCTGGCCGGCATCATGGGGATTCTGGTGTACCGCATCGTCGATCCGTGGCGATACATCTATCTCGCGGGGCTGTTGCTCTTCTACGGTGTACCTCTGATTTTCGCCACCAATTTCACCGCCATCGGCCACATGTCTGCGTTGTTGCTCGGATTGGCGTGCTATCCGATCACGCGTGCTCGGTCCGGCACGTGGAATCCGATGGACCTGTGGCATTCGCGAAGAATCGCAGGTCTTCCATGAATCGCACCGCGGAAAGTTACCCGCTGGTAGTTTAGCGTCATCGACGAAAGGTAATGACGTGTCTGGCACCGATGGATTGCTCTTCAACCCCCATACTTACGACCCCGCTCAGTTCGATCCGGAGACCCGCCGTTTGCTGCGAGCCACCATCGAATGGTTCGAGAGCCGCGGCAAGAAGCAACTGCTTCAGGACGACCTCGACGCCGTGTGGGTCTCCGACTTTCTCGAATTCGTCGGCAGGGAGAAGTTGTTCGCAACGTTCCAGACTCCGGCGGCATTCGCCGACGGTGACGAGAACCGTCGTTGGGACGGTGCCCGCAACGCAGCTCTGAGCGAGATCTTCGGTTTTTACGGACTCGCTTACTGGTACGCCTGGCAGGTCACGATCCTCGGACTCGGACCGATCTGGATGAGTGACAACGACGCTGCGAAGAAGCGTGCAGCGCAGGAACTTGCCGACGGTGGTGTCATGGCGTTCGGGCTGTCCGAGCGCGACCACGGCGCCGACGTGTACTCCACCGACATGCTCCTCACTCCCACCGACGGCGACGTCGCCTTCCGTGCGAGCGGCGAGAAGTACTACATCGGAAACGGCAACGTAGCCGGAATGGTGTCTGTGTTCGGGCGTCGTACCGACGTCGAGGGCCCCGAAGGCTACGTGTTCTTCGTCGCCGACAGTGCACATCCGAACTATCAGCTCGTGGACAATGTCCTGCGCGGGCAGATGTATGTCAGCAATTTCCGCCTCGACGATTACCCGGTGCGCGAGGAAGACATTCTGCACACCGGCGTCGCCGCATTCGAGGCCGCGCTCAACACGGTCAACGTCGGAAAGTTCAACCTCTGCACCGGCTCCATCGGCATCACCGAGCATGCGTTCTTCGAGGCAATCACTCACGCGCAGAATCGAATTCTGTACGGCAATCCCGTCACGGACTTTGCCCACGTTCGCGCCGCCTTCGTCGACGCGTACTCACGTCTGATCGCGATGAAGCAGTTCAGTGCGCGGGCGGTCGACTACTTCCGCAGCGCCAGCCTCGAGGACCGTCGCTACCTGCTGTTCAATCCCATGACCAAGGCCAAGGTCACCTCCGAAGGTGAGAAGGTGGTCGGGCTGCTGCACGATGTGATCGCAGCCAAGGGATACGAGAAGTCCACGTACTTCCGCGAGGCAGCGCAGATGATCGGCACGCTGCCCAAGCTCGAGGGCACCGTCCACGTCAACGTCGGCCTGATTCTCAAGTTCTTGCCGAACTATCTGTTCAACTCGGCGCAGTTCCCGGAGATCGTCACGCGCGACGACGCCGCCGACGACGAGTTCTTCTGGAACCAGGGGCCTACCCGCGGCGCTGCGAAGATTCAGTTCCACGAGTGGAAGCCCGTCTACGAGAAGCACTCTTCGATTCCGAACGTCGCCCGTTTTTACGAGCAGGCGATCGCGCTCACCGAATTGCTCACTGCTGCAGCGCCGGACGCACAGCAGCAGAAGGATCTCGATTTCATGCTCAACGTCGGGCACCTGTTCTCTCTCGTCGTCTACGGTCATCTGATTCTCGAACAGGCCGAGATCAGCGGGCTCGACGCCGACGTTGTCGATCAGATCTTCGACTTCCAGATTCGTGACTTCTCGGGATACGCGATCGCACTGCACGGAAAGCCGTCGTCGACACCCGAGCAGCAGAAGTGGGCCCTGGCCGCGGTGCGGAAGCCTGTTGTCGACAGTGAACGCTTCGACCGGGTGTGGCAGCAGGTCAAGGCGTACGACGGTGCATACGAGATGCGCGCATGACCGCGCCGGTTACGCGCGAGCAGTTGATGGCCGTCGTGGAGGGATCCCCGAAAGCCGTCGGCGCGCATGACCGCTCGACCTGGGTGGCCCTGTTTGCCGGCGACGGACAGGTCAACGACCCTGTAGGTTCACGTCCGCACAACGGTCAGGCGGCGATCGAGAGTTTCTACGACACGTTCATCGCCCCCAATTCGATCACCTTCCATGTCGAGCGCGACATCGTGTGCGGCCGGACGGTGTGGCGCGATCTGAGCCTCGCTACCGAGATGTCGACCGGAGTCGTTCTCGACGTTCCGATGCACTTGCGCTACGACTTGGTGGGGGAGCCCGATTCCTTGCGGATCGGAACCCTCTATGCGCATTGGGAATTGGCGACGATGTTGAGCCAGCTCGCTACTGCTGGTGTGGCGGGGGTGAAGGCGGCCGCGAAGTTGACGCCGCAGTTGCTCTCGAACCAGGGGATCGGCGGGGCGCTCGGGTTCTCGCGCGGCATCTTCGGCGTCGGAGACAAAGGCAAGAAGGCAGCGTCGCGGTTCCTCGATGCGGCCGCTGTCGGCCGAACGCCGCCGGTACCCGTCGAGCTTCCCGCGGGGACGCAGGTGTCCAACGCTGATGTCAACGCTCTGCTCACCGGCGTGACGAAGAGCAAGATGCTGGTTGCCGGTCGCACCGTGACGGCGAGCGTAATCGTGTGCGGGGAACCGGCCATCGCATTGTTCGGCTTCGAGGCGAGCGGTCATCGACTCAATCGGGTGCGTTTCTTCACCGAGAGCTGACATAGAGCCCTCCACATGCAGGTCAGGCTCGGCGCGCCACTCCGGCGCGCCGAGCCTTCGCTTTTCTGAGAATTGTCAGATCGCCCCGAGATCGGCAGACAACCAGTGCTGCGGATTCATGTAGATCGCTACCTGTTCGCCCAACTGCGATCGCGCGAATTCGAGATACCCGTCGACCTTGTCCGGGGCCAGGTAACGCCGCGAGACTTCGACCAGCATCTCGTCGGTGCCCGGAACGATCTTGTCGACGGATCCGCTGACGCTGACGTAACGGATTGTCGGATCAAGCCTTTCGGCCATCAACGAGAAATGCCCGGCCGACTCGATGAGTCGTGCCTTTCGCGAATCCTTGCCCGTGAGGATCCATGGTTTGCCACCGGGTGAGTACAGGTACCAGATCGGGACGGTCAACGGACCGCGCTCGGTGCCGTCCGCCACGGACAGCGCCCCGATGTGGGGTTCGGCCAGGAACTGTTCACGCTCATTTTCGGAGAGTGCCATTCCTCGAGATTACCGCGACGTTTGACATGGCGTTGTGACTCCGTACACAATCGATGTGCTCATTATGAACAGGCGTTCGCAATGCGAACACGTTTCGATCCGAACTACTGGATCCCAACCGGTCGCGAACGCCCACAAGCAGTGAATGTCGAGGATCCGATGACCGCACCGCATACGCAGTCGAGTTCAACCACCGGTTCGCCTGGGGCGCGTGCCGCAATGTGGGTAGCACCGTTGTGTTGGATCGCTGTGCTTCTGGACGGATTCGACCTGGTCGTACTCGGCGCGGTCATTCCTTCGCTTCTCGACTACGACGCGTGGGGTTTGAGTACCGGCATGATCACGATGATCTCGACCTTCGGGCTCATCGGCATGACCATCGGCGCCCTCGTCATCGGCACTCTCACCGACGTCATCGGTCGACGCCGCGCGCTGCTGTACGCCGTTGCCGCATTCTCGATTCTGACTCTGTTGTGCGCAATTGCGCCCAATCCGTTCATCTTCGGGCTGCTGCGCTTCTTTGCCGGTGTGGGGCTGGGTGGCGCCCTACCGACGGCATTGGCTCTGGTCAACGAATTCTCGAAGAAACAAGGCGGTGGATCTGCGTCGACCATGCTGATGACCGGCTACCACGTCGGCGCCGTTGCCACCGCAGCGCTGGCGCTCGTCGTGATCGAACCTTTCGGTTGGCGAGCGATGTTCGTTGTCGGCGCACTTCCTGCCGTCGCCCTGATTCCACTCATGTTGCGGTATCTGCCGGAATCCCCGTCGTACCTTCTCGCTCACGGAAAGCGTGCCGAAGCCGAGGAAATCGCTGCCCGTTACGGAGTCGAACTCGAGATTGCGCCCACGTCCGAAGTTGAGCGCGCCGAAGCCGCCAATCCCGTTCGCGCACTGTTCTCTTCGAAGTTCCTGCGCAACAGCATCGCCATCTGGATCACCAGTTTCATGGGCTTGCTGCTCGTCTACGGATTGAACACGTGGCTTCCGACGATCATGCGTGAGGCCGGTTACAACCTCGGGGCGTCGTTGACGTTCCTTCTGATCCTCAATGCCGGCGCCGTCGTCGGGCTGTTGATCGCCGGGGGCGTCGCGAACAAGATCGGCCCGCGGACTGCAGCCATCGTGTGGTTCGCCGGAGCTGCACTGTTCCTGGCGCTTCTGAGTGTGAAGGTGTCGTTTGGAATCTACGTGATGGTCTTCCTCGCCGGATGCTTCGTGTTCAGTGCGCAGGTACTGGTCTACGCCTTCACGAGCGCCAATCACCCACCTCAGATTCGCGCGACCGCGCTCGGATGGTCGGCAGGTGTCGGCCGGGTCGGTGCGATCTGTGGCCCGATCCTGGGCGGAGTCCTCCTGGGTGCGGGTTACGCCGTGCCGTGGGGCTTCTACGCTTTCGCGCTCGTCGGACTGCTCGGAGCAATTTCGATCTCCTGCACACGGGTGCGCACCTGAAATACCAGTTTCGCTGGTTGGCGTGCTGCTGCTATCGTAAAACATGAGTATGAAGAGTAGCGCTATCGTCGCGCGGCAGGCACCGCTACCGATGCCATCGTCTCGATCCGGTTTGTGGTGGGGCTTGCTCGGTGTGCTGGCGTTCTCGTTCACCGTTCCGCTCACGCGGGTCGCCGTCGCGGATCTCGACCCCCTGTTCGTCGGCGCGGGCCGCGCCGTCGTTGCCGGGGCCCTTGCGATTGTGATGCTGTCGGTTACTCGCGCGACGCTTCCGACGCTTCGGCAGTGGTTGCGCATCGCACTCGTGACTGTTGGTGCGGTACTGGGGTTTTCACTGTTCACCACGTTTGCGTTGCAGACATCGCCGGCGAGTCACGCGGCAGTCGTGATCGGGCTACTTCCCGCTGCGACCGCGGTATTTGCGGTCGTCCGAGGAAAAGAGCGTCCCAGTAAGGGATTCTGGTGGGCAAGCGCCGCCGGCGCGGTATCGGTCGTAGGGTTCGTGGCGATTGCAAACGGCGGACTCGGCTCGTTTCATCTCGCTGATCTTCTTCTGTTCGCCGCGGTTGTGTGTGCAGCGCTGGCATATTCGGAAGGTGCGTTGCTGGCCCGCGAGATCGGGTCGTGGCAGACGATTGCCTGGGCATTGATTCTCGGACTGCCGGTCACGATTGCGTTGACGGTGGCGTCCATGGCCCAGGCTCCGGTCTCTGCCGATGTGAATTCGTGGCTTTCGTTTGCCTACCTGGGATGCGTGAGTATGTTTCTCGGGTTCTTTCCTTGGTACCGGGGTCTGGCGATCGGTCCCATTTCCACTGTGAGCCAAACACAGTTGGTTCAACCGGTGCTCAGCATTGCCTGGTCGGCGCTGATACTCGGTGAGACGTTGTCACCCTCGATCGTGGCCGGCGGTGTCGTCGTCATCGGGTGTGCCTGGCTTGCCCTGAAGGCTCGAGTGGCAGCGCCGCGTGCTGTGCCGGCACGCGACGCGACCACTGCTACTGATGAATCAGAAAAGCGGGCCGCCACCGAAGGCACTGCGGTGTGACGCCGGTTGTTTCCCGTTGGCGTCGGTGATTCCGTACTCGACGGCCGTCTCGGCGGTGATCAGTGTGTGACCGCTGCGCGCGTTCACTTCTGGATCGTTGGCCAATGCAGTGATGACTTGGCCGACGAATTCCGGGGTTTCGGCCTCGGCCAGTGAGAAGCCTTCGAAGCTCTCGATCCCACTCGCCTCCATGCGTTCGTTGCGGATCAACCCGAGCCAGAAGGAAAGTGCGGTGACGCCGGTCCCCTTCAATTCGACAGCCATGTCCGCGGCCATCTTGTCCAAACCTGCCTTCGACATCCCGTACAGCACAGAGTGCAGGTACCCGCGGGTGCCGAACGACGAGATGTTGCCGATCACTCCACTGCCCCGGGGAACCATCAACTTCGCCGCTTCCACTGAAGCAACGTAGTGGGCGCGCAGTCCGATTCCGATCAGCGAATCCCAATCGTCGATCGGCCTCTTCCAGAACGGATCGGCGAAGCCGGCATAGCCCGCCGGGTTGGCCCAGACGTTGTTGACCAGAAGATCGAGGCGGCCTGACTGTTCCTCGGCGATGCGTGCAAACAGGTCGACGATCTGTTGATCGTCGGCGTGATCGCACTGCACGGCAATGCCGTGACCACCGCGCTCGGTGATCTCGGCTGCGGTGCGATCGAGTGGGCCGTCGTCGCCGACGGTTCCTCGGGCCGTCACGTACACCGTCCACCCGTCGCTTCCCAGAGCGAGGGCAATGCCCTTGCCGACGCTCCGGCTGGCACCGGTTACGAGCGCAACTTTTCCGTTCGTCGTCATCGCGGCCCACCCAACGAACCCTCGGCGATGTCAGCGTCCGGGGACAGGGGAGTGGTGATCGACCACGTCTCCGTGAAATGGCATTGACTCATTTTCCACACACCGTCCTCGATTACGTACTTGTCGTCGTATTCCCCGGTCATCAACTTCTCGGTGCGTCCGACGGTGTCGACCTGGCGGAACTGCAGGGTCCATCGACCTACCGCGGAAGTCTCCGAGGTCAGTGCAATATCGGGATGCAATCCGTGATGCATGTCGAGGACCGCGTACCGGCCGTCGACCTTGCGAAGAGCGATCTTCTCGAAGATGTCCGCCATAGGCCCCGCGTCGTCGAAGGCGCCGAGGCGGCCGTAGTCGATCGACGCTCCGGAACGGATGAAGCTGTTGCGGAACCCAACTGGATCCTTGGCATCACATGCTCGCCAGTAGCCGTGCTTGAGCTTCTTGATTTCCTCGATCTGTTCGAGCGCGTCGAGGCGTTGTGCGAGATCCAACGTCGGTCCTTTTCGTCTGGGTTTCCCGGAGACATGTCGGATCGACTGTAGGGTGTCCTCAGTCACATGTGTGTAGTTTTTCCCAGTGACCGGTCAGGAATCGGTGTCGGTTTCGCTCGAGGATTCGTCGCCGGTGAGCGTGATCGCAGTCGAGTCGCTGAAGACGCTGCCCCAGAGCTCGCCGAGGGCTGGATCTTCTTCGGCGTGTTCGGGCGCCATCATTGCGAGCAGATTGTTGATCAGCATCCCGTTCGCGATGAACAAACGCGCTTGCTCGGGTGTGCAACCGGTGCGCTCGCGCAGCAAGGTGTAGATGCCGGACATGGCGTTCCGGGAGACGGCGGCGACATCATCGGTGCTGGTGGCGAAGCCGTGCAACATGACAAGCAGTAGATCTCGGTCGAGAACCAGCTCGCCGTAGGCGGATCCGAGTTCGGCCCAGAACTGCGGATTGCTCGGATCGATCGTGACCGTATCCAATTTGTCGTTGAAGGTGCGGACGATTTCGTCGAGCGCGCGCGTGAACACTGCGTGGAACAAATCTGCCTTGGTTCCGAACATGCGCACGACGTAGGGCTGCGAGACACCGGCTTCCTTGGCGACGGCGTCCGTACTGGTCCCCGAGTATCCACCCTTTGCGAATGCTCGCGTTGCCGCGGCAAGGACCAACGCGCGACGTTCCGGTGCGCTCATCCTGCGGGTACGTGGTTCAGCTGCACCGATCGACATGTTGACACGTTATCACCGGATAGCTTAGTTTCGACTTAAGTAATCATTCGATGCCTTAAGGCACCTTCACTCGAGGAATCACGATGACCGTTTTGACGAAGTCCGGATCGGACGCCGCATCCGGGTCGGAAAGCAGTGGAGGACGTAAGGTTCCGATCGCGATAGCGATGGTTGCTGCCTCTCTGCCCATGTTCATGGCCACCCTCGACAACCTCGTGATGACGAGCGCGCTGCCGGTGATCGAGAAGGAGCTGAATGCGTCCGTCGGGCAACTTCAGTGGTTCATGAATGCGTACACGCTCTGCTTTGCGACGCTGATGCTTTCGGCGACGACGCTCGGCGATCGGTGGGGGCGCCGCAAGATGTTCGTGTTCGGGATCGGGCTGTTCACGGCGGCGTCGATTGCTTCGGCGTTGTCGACGACACCAAGCCTGCTCATCGCGGCCCGAGCCTTTCAGGGCGCCGGCGCTGCCGCGATCATGCCGCTCTCACTCACTCTCCTCGTGGCAGCGGTACCGGAAGCCAAGCGTGCCATGGCAATCGGCGTGTGGGGTGGAGTCTCCGGACTGGGAATCGCGATGGGTCCGGTTGTCGGTGGAGCAGTAGTCGACGGGTTCTCATGGCAGGGCATCTTCTGGATAAACGTGCCGGTTGCGATCGTCGCTGTTCCTCTCGCGTTGTACGCGCTGCGCGAATCGACCGGTCGCACACAGCCTCTCGATCTTCCCGGTGTCGCGCTCGCCGGGCTCGGCGTGTTTCTGGCGGTATGGGGAATCGTTCACGGCAACGACGAGGGCTGGGGATCCTTCGGAGTGGTGGCGTCGCTGGTGGGTTCCGCAGTTGCCCTGGCGCTGTTCGTTCTTCGCGAGATGAAGACGTCGCATCCGGTGATGCCCCTACGTCTGTTCCGCTCACGCAGCTTCTCGATGGCGAACGTCATCGGCTTGACCTTCTCGATCGGAATCTTCGGGGCGGTGTTCCTGCTGTCGCAGTACCTCCAGATCGTGATGGGCTACAGCCCGTTCCAAGCAGGCCTGCGGACGCTTCCGTGGACGGCAGCGCCGATGATCTTCGCGCCTCTCGCCGGTTTTCTGGCGCCGAAGGTCGGGCTCCGTTCGCTTCTGCTGACCGGTCTGTTGCTCCAGGCCGGAGCATTGTTCTGGTTGGCAGCGTTGATCGGTCCCGACGTGACGTACGGGTCGCTGGTTCCGGCTCTACTGATGGCGGGAATCGGCATGGGCTTGACCTTCGCGCCGAGCTCGACGGCGGTACTCGTCGACATGGACGAACCTGATCACGGAACGGCCAGTTCGACCAACTCGACGCTTCGTGAGATCGGTGTTGCATTGGGAATCGCGGTTCTCACTGCGGTCTTCCTTGCCGCCGGCGGTGCCCTCACGCCACTCGGGTACGGAGATGCGCTGACACCTGCACTGCGCGTCGGCGGTTGCTTCGTGTTGGTGGCCGTGGTCGCGGCGTGGTTCGTGCCCTCGCATCGCAAGGCCTGAGCCGCTGTGCGCCGTTTTTTAACCCGGGTCCCCTGGGAACGCTGAGGTGGCCGGAGCGGTTCCCAGCGCGGACCGCCATCCGGCGCCGCGGATTGCCGCATCGGTCAGGCCGTCGATTCCGAACGTGCGGAGTTGGTCGGTATCGACCTGTTCGACGAATGCCCGGTAGGTCACGGCGGTGTCGGATTCGATCTGTGCTGCCAGCTGTGCCGCGGAAACTGCGTCCGTCACCGGAAACGGGATCTCGTAGGCTGCCGCGGCTGTCGGCGGGGTCACGCCCGCGTCGGTCGACAGGGCAACCAGCGCATCACGTCGTGCGCGGTGCGCTGCTGTGTGCGTGGCAACCTCGTTGACACGGGCAGGATTCGAAAACGCGGCAACCACTCCGTAAGCGAAGATCGCGGCATTCTCTGATTCGATTGCGGTCAGCAAGGCAGAACTCTCGGATCGACGGGTGTGCGAAGTGATCACGGAAGCAACACCGCAACCTGAGTCGAGCACGACGCGCTGATCGAACCGAGCAGGCCCGCGCGATAGCCGGACATCGTCCGAGCGAGATCCGCGGCACTGCGCGCCGAATCGGCCAGCGAGGTACTCAAGGTTTCGACGCCCGTAGGAGCGTTTGCGACCGAGGTCGACGGGGGCGCTGTGGTCGTAGCGGCGCCGCTGCCCGCTGCTCGCGCAATCTCGGCGTCGAGTTCGAGTGCATGCGCTGTGCGTTCGGCGCTGATCGTGGTCAGTGATGCCGACTTGTCCGGCGCAAGAGCGATGGCGGCGGTTGCGGCTGCCGCGTCGGAGCGGGCTCGATCGGCCTGGGCCGTCAGCTGGTCGACTTCTGCAGCCGCCTCCGCTGTGCCGTTGTCGGTGCAGGCGGACAACGAGAAGGCTGCAGCGCCCAACGCTGCTGCAGTTCCCGTCATCTTGAGCGCACTCCGCCGGGAGAGTGGGGTAGTAGTCATGGGCGTCAGCACAAGTCCATCGTGCCAGGTGGTCGGCCGATCGTTCGAATCCGCGGCACGTGTTCAAGTGTGACGTGCGTCGGGCACTCTGGTCACGGAGACGCGCAATGAGCGGTACTCTTGGATGCTTGCAGCATGTGGCACCTGGTGTCTTTTCATGCTCGCAGCCGCCCACGTCGACAGTCGACACAAGTCGGACAATCGACGACAACTGAAATGAGGAGTTCGCGAGATGCCGGTGCCATCCAGGGAGAGGGTGATCGAGCTGATCTCCGAACTCGTGCACGCCCAGGGTTACGACGTCGAAGACGTTGTCGTGACCAGTGCGGGCAAGCACAGCGCGGTGCGCATCATGGTCGACAGCGATGCCGGGATCGAGCTCGATGCCGCCGCGGAGATCAGCAGACTCGTTTCGGAACTTTTCGACACCCTCGAGGAAATCGGTGAAACGCCGTACACCCTCGAGGTGACCTCTCCGGGAATCGATCGCCCACTGACGCTCGATCGTCACTGGCGTCGGGCTCGCGGACGTAAAGCGCGAATCGATCTGGCCGGCGAGACCGTGGTGGGCCGTATCGGAACGTTGAACGACGATTCCGTGGCGGTTGTCATCGGTGGCCGTGGCGGACTGACCGTGCGCGAGATTGCACTGGGCGACGTTCAGAAGGCTGTAGTTCAGGTGGAGTTCTCGAAGCCCAGTGAGGCGGAGTTGGAACTCGCGGGCGGCATCCCGGAGGGGCGCGCAGTTCCCTCGGATGCGGTTGACCTCGCCGAGGACTCGGGCGTGGACAGCGTCGAAGACGACGAAGCAGAATTAGAAGACGTAGAAAACGAAGAAGGGTTCGACAAGTGAATATCGACATTGCAGCGTTGCGAGCGATCGAAGCCGAAAAAGGTGTCTCGATCGAAACTGTGATCGCCACGATCCAGACCGCGCTGCTGACGGCGTACCGCCACACCGAGGGGCACAAGCAGAACGCTCGGATCGATGTCAACATCAAGACCGGTTCGGTGCGAGTGATGGCGCACGACACCGATGCCGACGGCAACATGATCGGTGAGGAGTGGGACGACACTCCCGAGGGATTCGGACGCATCGCGGCGACCACCGCACGCCAGGTCATCCTGCAGCGTCTGCGCGACGCCGAGCACGAGCGCAGTTTCGGTGAGTTCTCCACCCATGAGGGTGAAATCGTCGGCGGTGTCATTCAGCGTGACACGCGTGCGAATTCCCGCGGAATGGTCGTCGTCCGAATTGGCAGCGAATCCAATGGCGCCGAAGGATTGTTGCCGCCTGCAGAACAGGTTCCCGGCGAGAACTACGAGCACGGTGAGCGCATCAAGTGCTACGTCGTCGGAGTTGCTCGCGGAGCCCGCGGCCCACAGATCACCCTCTCGCGGACCCACCCGAACCTGGTTCGCAAGTTGTTCGCACTCGAGGTTCCAGAGATCGCGGACGGCAGCGTCGAGATCATCAACGTCGCGCGCGAAGCGGGACATCGTTCCAAGATCGCCGTTGCCTCACGTGTGCAGGGGCTCAACGCAAAGGGTGCATGCATCGGCCCGATGGGACAGCGCGTCCGCAACGTCATGAGCGAACTCGCGGGGGAGAAGATCGACATCATCGACTTCGACGAAGATCCCGCGACGTTTGTGGGCAACGCACTTTCCCCGTCGAAAGTGGTCTCCGTCACTGTCGTCGATCCCGAGGCTCGTGCGGCCCGTGTCATCGTGCCCGATTTCCAGCTTTCGTTGGCCATCGGAAAAGAGGGTCAAAATGCCCGTCTGGCTGCGCGGTTGACGGGTTGGCGTATCGACATTCGCAGCGATGCGGCACCCGTTGGCGACGCGTCCGACCGGCCCGCCACGTCCAACGGATAACGGTGGAATGCAGTGATCGAGACGGTTCGGCGGTAGAGTGGACAATGGTTCGACGTGAGTCCTCGGATCCTGCGCGCGTGAAACCCGGTTCGCCGGTCAGAACGTGTGTGGGATGCAGGGAACAAGGGTCGGCTGTCGATCTGTTGAGGGTCGTGGTTGGTGAGCAGGGGCCGGAGGGTTCCCCGCTCGTCCCCGACGTATCGCGAAGACTCCCCGGTCGAGGTGCATGGCTGCACCTGGATCCGAGTTGTCTGAGCCTGGCAGAGCGGCGCCGAGCATTCAGCAGAGCACTGCGAGTGTCCGGAAATCTGGACACGTCCGCTGTCGACCAGCTGGTCGACGCAGTTCACACAAAAGCAGTACCTCTCGAGAAGAACAGGCACAAGCACTCATGAGCACACCGTGAAGCACCAACGATGAACGTCCATCGGCGATAACCCGAGGTCGTGCGGGACCCACATCTGTGGGATGCCTCCTGCTCGACCTCATCAGTGAGGAGAGCAGTGGCAGGCAAGGCCCGCGTGCACGAGTTGGCTAAAGAACTCGGTGTCACCAGCAAGGAACTACTCGCAACGCTCAAGGAGCAAGGCGAGTTCGTGAAGTCTGCGTCATCCACAGTGGAGGCGCCCGTCGCCCGTCGTCTGCGGGAGTCATTCCCGTCGGCAGGCGGAGCAGAAACCAAGTCCGAGACCGGCGCAGCCGCTCCGGCGGCTCGCCCCGCGGCAAAGCCCGGCGCACCGTCGCCGTCGGCTGCAAAGCCTGGCGCACCGCGTCCCGGCCCCAAGCCGGCCGCACCCGCACCGGCTGCTCCCGCAGCTCCGGCCCCGGCAGCCCCCGCGGCTCCCGCAGCCGCTGCTCCGGCAGCACCGTCAGCGCCGGTCCCCACACCGACGTTCAACGCTCCGAAACCAGCACAGCCGGCACGTCCGGCTCCGGCTGCTCCCGCAGCGTCGGCACCGGCAGCCCCCGCGGCTCCGGCCGCACCGTCCACCGGCGCAAAGCCCGGCGGACCGCGTCCGGGACCGAAGGCACCTCGCGTCGGTAACAACCCGTACTCCTCGGCACCCGCCGCGCGTCCGGCACCTCGTCCGGCTCCCGGCG
>NZ_CAURKP010000129.1:0-15215 GCF_963525155.1 uncultured Rhodococcus sp. | reverse complement strand
CGCCCCCAACAACGACAACCACCGCGACCACTACGACGACCGTGCCACCAATCACGACCACACCGAGCGAGGTTCCCATCGGCACCCCGGCGGCCACGACCGGCTTCAGCGCACAGAAGCTCTCGACTGCCAGTGGAACCGTTGTATCCGTGTCGAATTCATCGGGCACTGAGGTCTACCGAGGTACCGTTGACAGCGACGCTGTCCTCCACTGGCTCACCGGAACCGATCAGTTGTATGTGATCAGCACTGCCGGCGTCACCGTCATCGACACATCAACGGGAGTCTGGGCCGAATCTCCTGCCACGAGCGAACTTCCGGACGAAATCAAGGCACTGGTGCCGTGATGAAAAAGACGACGAAAGCCGCCATGGCAGTCGCCGCGGCCGGAGCCGTATTGCTCGGCGGCTCGGGCACATTGGCGAAATGGACGGACAGTACGACACTGACGAGCGCCGCTGTCCAGTCCGGGACCCTGGATCTGGGAGCATGCGTGACCACGAACGGCGGCGGTTGGTATTCGCAGATCTACGTCAACGCACCCACTAACCCGAATCCACTCGTGCCTATCCCGAACATCACTACCTATCGACTCAAGCCTGGATTCAACTACACGTATTTCTGCGATTCGAGGGTCTTGGCCACCGGTCCCCGGTTGAGAGCCAATGTGACGGTCGACAAGACCAAGTTGAGTGGCGGGCTCGCAACCGCCGGTGTCGATCTCCGCACCTACGTCACTGATCAGAGCAACAATCTGCTGTACGACAGCACAGCACCGACGCCGAACCTCATCCCGGTCACGTCGGCATTGAACAACACCGACCTGACGGCGCAGGTGCTGTTCACGATCTACCCGAGCGATACCACCAGCTCAGGACTCACACTGAATACGGCGGCATTGACAATCGATGTCAAGCAATTGGGACTCACGCCCGCGCCGTAGAACGCCTCGCCACGAAGATCGAGGTACGGCGTTCTACGGGTTGCGTTCTACGGGGTCAGCCGAGGGCTCGCTTCAGATCAGCCAACAGATCGGCGGTGTCCTCGAGCCCCACGGACAGACGCACGACGCCATCCGTAATACCCACTGCTGCACGACCTTCCGGACCCATGGCCCGGTGGGTCGTGGTTGCGGGGTGAGTGATCAAGGACTTGGAGTCACCGAGGTTGTTGGAGATGTCGATGACGCGCAGGCCGTTGAGAACCTCGAATGCCCGCTTCTTGCCCTCACCATCGGGGGCATTGAGCTCGAACGTGACAACGGTTCCGCCACCGCTCATTTGAGACTTCGCGAGCTCGTGCTGCGGGTGCGAAGTCAGGTACGGATACTTGACCCACTTGACGCCGGAGTGCCCTTCGAGGAATTCGGCGATCTCGAGGGCCGAAGCCACGGAGTGCCGAATGCGGACCGGCATGGTCTCGAGGCCCTTGAGCAGTGTCCACGCGTTGAACGGGCTGAGGGCAGGTCCGGTGTGCCGCATCAGTTCTCGAACGGGACCGCTGATGTACTCCTCGGTTCCGAGGATCGCACCACCGAGCACGCGGCCCTGACCGTCGATGTGCTTGGTGCCGGAGTACACAACGACGTCGGCACCCAGATCGAGGCTGCGCTGCAGGAGCGGTGTCGCGAAGACGTTGTCCAGCACTACCTTTGCACCGGCTGCATGAGCAAGCTCCGACACCCGCCGAACGTCGACGAGGGACTGCATCGGGTTGGACGGCGTCTCGAAGAACACCGCCGTGGTGGGCACGGACAGCGCCTCTTCCCACTGCGCGTTGTCCTCGCCGTCGACGAAAACAACCTCGACCCCCCAGCGCGGAAGGATCTCGTTGCACACCACGAAGCAGGATCCGAAGAGGCTGCGCGCGGCAACCAATCGGTCGCCGTTGGCCAACAGTGCGCCCAACGCCGTGAAGACTGCCGACATTCCGCTGGCCGTCGCAAAGCACGCTTCTGCACCTTCGATGAGACGCAGGCGCTCTTCGAACATCTTGACCGTCGGGTTGCCGTAGCGGGAGTAGACAAAATGATCCACTTCGCCGGTGAAGGCTTGTTCGGCGGCTTCTGCACTCTCGTAGACGAATCCGGAGTTGAGGAACAGCGCTTCGGAAGTCTCCTCGAACCCGGTACGCATCAGTCCGCCGCGAACACCGAGAGTGCCGAGACCGACGTCGTCCGGCAGCGCTCGTTGAAATGCGCCACCCTGGGGAATTCCGCTCACTGCTGCCTCCATGGCAAGCCGATGGCCCGCCAACCTACAAGTCCGCGATGTCCGTCGGCACCCAATGCGCCTTCGAACCCGTCGAGCACGTTGTACGACGGGCCGATGCCCGCCGCAGTCGCAGCTTCCGCCGCACCGATGGAACGTTGTCCGGATCGACACAGGAAGATAACCGGACGCTCCGACCCGGAGGAATCAGCAGTGATGCCGGCTTCCTTCAACTGGTCGACGAAGTTGTCATTGCGCGCGCCGGTCGGGTGGCTCACCCATTCGATCAGTGCGGCCTGCTTGCCGAGGGAGGACACATCGGGGACACCGACGTACTTCCACTCCGCATCGGTCCGCACGTCGACCAGCACGGCGTCGGGGTTTTCGCGGAGCAGCTCCCAGGCTTGCTCCGGCGTCAGATCGCCTGCGTAACTCACGTAGTCCATGTTTTCACAAGACTGCCGTGAGCGCCTGAGCGGGCCGTCAGTTGCAGACGACCCAACGGTTGCCGTCACGGGTCAGGGCCCAGGTCGAGACTCGCTCGCCCGCTCCGCCACCGGTGATCGTCACGTCGGCCCGGGCGCGATCGCCGTTGACCGCGACCCCGTCCACACCTTTCAGCTCGACCGTCCCGTCGACGCCGGCCATAGGACCGTTGCTCGAATTGAAGCTCGCGCAGGTCAGGGTCTTGATCGTCTCCGCGTCATTTCGATTCTCGGCATCGACGTAGTCGGTGACGGAACGGCTCACACGATCGGACTCGGTGACGTTGTCCTCGGCCGGCGAGATCCACGATGCGACGAAGATTCCACCCAGGATCAAGGCGACGATGGCGACAGCCAAGAGGAACGGCCCCGCAGACGCCTTCTTGCCATCGATGTTGTCGGATTCGCGAAGCTCGTCACTCATAACGCCAATACTCCCCCACAACTTGAAATTGTGGCCCGTCAAGGACCAGGCCCCTACCCCGAATACCCGAGACAACGGGAGAATGGGAAGAAAGAATAGGTTTACCCACAACCGATCGAGTGAGAGTGTGGATCCGTTCGGCCGCAACCGAGGCACTGTGCTTAGGTTCGGCTAAATTGGATACTTGTCGATATGTTGTCCGAACTTCGAAGAAGGTAGCTGTCCTCACGATGACTGACTCCAACCGCCCACTCCGGGTCGCGATCGTCGGCGCCGGCCCCGCCGGCATCTACGCCGCCGACGCCCTCATGAAATCCGACACCGCAGTTTCCGGCCGCGGCGTCAGCATCGACCTCTTCGAGCGCATGCCCGCGCCCTTCGGCCTGATTCGTTACGGCGTCGCGCCCGATCATCCGCGCATCAAGGGCATCATCACTGCCCTGCACAAGGTGCTCGACAAGCCTCAGGTACGCCTGCTCGGCAACATCGACTACGGCACCGACATCACCCTCGACGACCTGCAGTCGTTCTACGACGCGGTCATCTTCTCCACCGGCGCCAACGCCGACCGTGCGCTCGGCATCCCGGGTATCGAACTCGACGGCAGCTACGGCGCGGCCGACTTCGTCTCCTGGTACGACGGCCACCCCGACGTACCGCGTACGTGGCCGCTCGAAGCCGAGAAGGTCGCCGTCCTCGGCGTCGGCAACGTTGCACTCGACATCGCCCGCGTTCTCGCCAAGACCGGCGACGAACTGCTGCCGACCGAGATCCCCGCCAACGTCTACGAGGGCCTCAAGAACAACAAGGCCGTCGAGGTTCACGTCTTCGGACGCCGCGGCCCGGCCCAGGCCAAGTTCACGCCTCTCGAACTGCGCGAACTCGACCACTCGCCGACCATCGAGGTCATCGTCGACCCCGAGGACATCGACTACGACGAGGGTTCCGAGCAGGCTCGCCGCAACTCCAAGCAGGTCGATATGGTTGCGAATACGCTGCAGGACTGGGCAATTCGCGACGTCGGAGCCCGTCCTCACAAGCTGTTCCTGCACTTCTTCGAATCTCCCACGGAGATCCTCGGTGAAGACGGCAAAGTCGTCGGCCTGCGCACCGAGCGCACTCAGCTCGACGGCACCGGCAACGTCAAGGGCACCGGCACGTACAAGGACTGGGATGTCCAGGCCGTGTACCGCGCCGTCGGTTACCTCTCGCAGAACATCACGCAGTTGCCGTTCGACGACCAGGCCGGCACCGTCCCCAACGACGCCGGACGCGTCGTCGCCGACGACAACGCCGAGGGCGCAGCCCGGTTCATGCCGGCCACCTACGTCACCGGCTGGATCAAGCGCGGCCCCGTCGGCCTCATCGGCCACACCAAGGGTGACGCCAACGAAACCGTCGCGAATCTTCTCGAGGACTCCGTCGACTTCGCGGGCGCCGCGAACCCCGACGAGAACGCCGTCATCGAGTTCCTCGAAGGCAAGCAGGTTCCGTACACGACCTGGCAGGGCTGGTACCGCCTCGACGCGCACGAGCGCAGCCTGGGCGAGCCCGAGGGCCGTGAGCGCATCAAAGTCGTCGAGCGTCACGACATGCTGAAGGCATCCGAGCCCGACCGCGCGAACTGAGTGCGCGGAAGTAACTGAACAGAAGCCCTCCACCGGCCCGACGCGACCCAGGTCACATCGGGCCGGTGGTGTGTGCAGGGACCCAGGGCAACAGGGCAAAATAGACCCCGTGTTTGACGCCCATGTGCATATCATCGACCCGCGCTTCCCGCTGGTCGAGAATCACGGGTACCTGCCTGAGCCCTTCACCGTGGCCGATTACCGGGCCCGGATTGCCTCACTTAAGGGCCTGAGCGTTGACGGCGGCGCGGTGGTGACCGCGTCGTACCAGGGCAATGACCAGGAATACCTGAAAGCTGCCTTGTCCGAACTCGGCGAAGGCTGGGTGGGCGTCACTGCTTTGCCGCTCGATGCGACGGATGAAGACATCGTTGCTCTGGACGCACTGGGAGTACGTGCCGTCCGGTTCAACCTGCGCCGCGGCGCCACCGACCTGCGTCTGCTCGCCGATCTCGCCAACCGCGCTTTCGATCTGGTCGGCTGGCACGCCGAGTTCTACGTCGATGCCACGCTGTTGCTGTCGTTGGAACCGGTCTTCGCCAAATTGCCCGCGGTGAGCATCGACCACTTGGGAATGTCCACCCGCGGACTGCCGTATCTCCTCAACCTCGTCGACCGCGGAGTGCGCGTCAAAGCCACCGGGTTCGGCCGCACCACCATCTCCGACGTCAGCGATGTGCTGCGCCAGATCCACGCGGTCAATCCCGCTGCGCTGATGTTCGGCACCGATCTACCCGGTACACGGGCACGTCGAGCGTTCGAGGTCCACGACCTGGACGTGATCGCCGACGCTGTCGGCGACGACCTGCCCGCGGTCATGTGCGACAACGCCCGCTCCTGGTACCGCTGCGCTCAGGTGAACGCAACGGCTCCCAGCCACAGCCCCGCCGCGATCAGCGCTCCGAACAGTTCCACCAGCATGGACAATCCGACTGCCTTCACCGCGTGAAGCGTCGACGACCAAGCGATGTCGTAACGGCGCAGCCGCGCTAGTTCCGCGAAATACGTTCCGACGATGAATCCGAGGAACAACCCCACGACCGGAATCACGAAGAACCCGATGATGCCGACGACGCCGCCGACCACCACCGACAGGTTGGGCACTCCCCCGGACTTCATCCGCTTGCCCGGCCACGTGTACTTCACGATCCCGGTGACCACCAGTGCCAGCGTGGACAGCGCGAACACCGTCCACGCCGTGGCACCACCGGTCATGATCGCCCACACCAGAATTGCACCGAAAACAAGAAGCGTCCCCGGGAGAATCGGAACGACGACACCGATCAGACCGACCAGGATGACCAGCCCGACGAGGACCTCGGCCACAGGACTCATCCGACGGGACGCACCTTCGACGCGGCTTCGCGAGCACGGTCGCGTGCAGTAGGCACATCGGCGGCCGTCGACACTGCAACACCCATGCGACGACGCGTGAAGCTCTCCGGCTTGCCGAAGAGCCGCAGGTCCGTCTCGGGAACCCCGAGCGCCTCGGCGACGCCGTCGAATCCGATCCCCTTTGCCTCCACTCCGCCGTAGATCACTGCCGACGCTCCCGGAGACGTGAGCGTCGTGTCGACCGGCAAGCCCAGGATCGCGCGAGCATGCAGTTCGAACTCCGAAAGTCGCTGCGTCCGCAGAGTCACCAATCCGGTGTCGTGCGGCCGTGGGCTCACTTCGGAGAAGAAGACGTAGTCGCCCTTCACGAATAGCTCGACGCCGAAGATGCCTCGCCCGCCCAGAGCCGTGGTTACCTTCTCGGCGACGTCTCGGGCCGAGGCGAGGGCAACCGCGGACATCTGCTGCGGCTGCCACGATTCGATGTAGTCTCCGGCCTCCTGCAGGTGCCCGATCGGTTCGCAGAACGACGTCTCGACCTGACCGCTATCACCGACGGCTCGAACTGTCAATTGTGTTATCTCGTAATCGAAATCGACAAAGCCCTCGACGATCACCCGGCCGTGATTCACACGACCTCCGGCCATCGCGTAGTCCCACGCGGCGTCGAGATCTTCGGCGGATCGAACCGTCGACTGTCCCTTACCCGACGAGGACATGACTGGCTTGATGACGCACGGAAAACCGATTCGGTCTGTCGCTGCCTGTACTTCGGCAAGCGAGTCCGCGAAGGCGTACGGCGAAGTGGGCAGGCCCAACTCCTCGGCCGCGAGCCGACGGATTCCCTCACGGTTCATCGTGAGCTGGGTGGCTCGGGCGGTCGGAATGACCACCGCACCCCCGCGTTCTTCGACGAGTGCAAGCGCATCCGTCGCGATGGCCTCGATCTCGGGAACCACGAAGTGAGGCTTTTCCAACTCGATGACGGCAAGCAGTGCTTCCGGATCGGTCATGTCGACGGTATGAGCACGATGAGCCACCTGGTGCCCAGGGGCATCGGGATACCGATCCACCGCAATCACTTCGACGCCCAGACGCTGCAGCGCGATGACAACTTCCTTACCCAACTCGCCTGATCCCAACATCATCACGCGGATGGAGTTCTCGGTCAGTGGGGTTCCGAATCGGAGCGGAAGCGTCGGCAGGGGCGAAGGCGTCGAATCAAGCTGCATGGGTGCGACTATATGCCAATCCCGATGCAGGTCAGCGCGGTTATCGGCCGTCCACCACACCTTCGCGGCCAAATCCTCGCCGGATCGTTCGGGGTACCGCAGGCTTGCGATAGGTGCGGGTGACAGTGTCCGGCTCGGAATTCCGTTGCGGCACGGTGTCGTTGCCGACGCGGTGCACTTTCACGAGGTTGCGCCCAGCACGCTTGGCGTCGTAGAGAGCCTCGTCTGCGACGCTCATGAGGGTCGACAGCGCCGGCGTCGCATGATCGACCCACGCGACGCCGACGCTGACGGTGCTCGTCACATCTGATTCGGCCGAGTACTCGACTTGCGCGCCGCGGACCGCCTCGGCGACATCGATTGCTCGCGCGTAGCTGCAGTCCGGAAGCAGAACGGCGAACTCCTCGCCGCCGAGCCTTCCGATCAGATCGCCGTCCGACAATCGGTCAGCGGCCCGCTCGGCGAAGTTCGCGAGAACGCTGTCACCGGTCATATGTCCATGCGTGTCGTTGATGCTCTTGAAGTGGTCCAGGTCGAGCATCAGCAGGCCGACCGGAGATTGTGTGCGAGCCGCGTCGGCAAGTTCCGCTTCCGCGTGGCCGAGGAACGCACCGCGCGAGAGGACCCCGGTCAGATGGTCGAATTCGACGGCAAGGAAGAGCTCACGCTCGGCAGCACGGCGTTCCTCGGTCGCACAGGCAACCGCGATCGGCCCCAACGCGATCAGCGTGACGGCAATGGACGTGATGACGTCCTCGTTCCACGTCGAGGCGGCTTGATCTCCGATGTCGAGTCGACCGCTACCCGCCATCATGAGTGACCACACCGACCAGACCACTGAAACGAAGGCAGTGCTCGGAACCGAGATGCGAGTGGCACACCAGAGGAGAGCTGGAATCGGCAGGACCAGCGCAATCGGCCCTTCGATACTGAGGGCGATCGGCACGCAGGCTGCAGTGGCGAGTAGCGGAACGCTCAGAGCGGCGACAGTTCTGGCGGTCAGTTTCCTGCGGAACTCGGCAAGGCTCGACGGGATGGAGAGAGTGAGAATGAGAGGAAGGACCAGCAGGTACGCCATGACCTCGGTGGCACCCCAGTGGAAAAACGTGTCGGCAAAGGACTGACCGCGTAAGAGCCGGTCCAAGGCGCCGGCCGTGGCCGCGGTACCAGTCGCCGCGACGAACGAGACGAAGACCATCCATACCAGCGACTGCGAATCGACCAATCGGAACGGTGTGCGCTTCAAGTAGTACAGAACGAGAACACCGAGCGTCACTCCGGCGAGGTTGGCCCCGTTCAGCTGCAGGGCAAGCGACAGCGAGTTGCCCGTAATCAGGTCAGCGCAGACGTATCCGACGGCCGCGGCGATCCACGTCCGCCATTCGATCAGGACCGGCCATCTGACCATCATTCCCAGCAGAATGGCGTTGGCGCACCAGAATGTCGCGAGCAAACCTGGTGGGCGCGTGAGGATGCCGATCAACGATGCCGCAAGTACAACGGCCAGCACTAGGAGAAGGCGCAGAAAGCGACTCGTCCCTACCATGCGTCACCTCGCGGTCGGCTACCTCTGAATTCGGGAGCACCGGACGTCGCGGTGACCGTATGCCGATGTCGTCGAACTATCGTACGCAGGTGCTGCCACTCGCAGTTCTGTGTTCACATGCCAAAACGGCAACTGCGAACATCTCCGCAAACGCGGATGCCCTCCGGCCACGACAGTGGACAGAGGGCACCTGCATGCAATCCGATCGGCAGAGCCGAATTGATCTGCCGGAAGGGATGACTACTCGGCGGATCCGCTGGACAGACCCGAGAGTGAACCGGTGGACGAGCCCTCGCCCTCTCCGGACAGCGATTCGGTGGGAACGGACTTGAGGAAAGCTCCGAGCGCGGTGAGCAGGGGTCCGAGGGTGCTGAGTGATCCGAACATAGGAGGTTCTCCTGTATGTGAGGTGGTGTGATGTTCCAGCGCCATTCCGGCCGCAGGCGGTGGCCGATATGGTTCGGGAACTTCTGCCGCACGGATGGCTGAACCGCCCCCCGAACAACATCCCGAGCTGTGATGTAGCGCACTGACTTGGCGCTGCCTGCATTTATAGACCGGCTTTCCATCCTTGTCTAGCTATCTAATAGCTATCAATGCGGACTTTCGGTCACACCTTTACGGATAATTGCAGTTCAAAGCGCAAATTCACCCTCTAGAATGTCCCATAATGTGATTTAGCTCACAGTGAAGAGCCGAAAAGTGTGGCCCGCAGACAACTGCGAGCCACACTTTCGGACAAACTGGACTTAATTATCGGCCGCCGATCCCGTCCCAGGGGTGAGAGAGCCACCGCCGAGTGCCGTGAACAGGTCCTTGAGCACCGGAATGAACGTCTTGACGACGCCGCTGAAGTCTTCGAATGAACCCATGTCGGGCCTCCTTTTGTCGGAATGCAGTTGAGATGAAGTGAGGACCGAGAACTACTCGGCGGCCGAACCGGCCGAACCCGAGCCGTCTGCCGATCCCGCGTTCAACTTGGTCACGAATGCAAGAACGCTCTTGAGGAAGGCGTCGAGATTCTGAATCGAGGTCATGCGACTACTCCTGTGTTGTTTCGGAAGATTTCTCGAGGTCGAACGTCAGGAGTTCGAGCTCGCGGTGTCCAGCCCCTGAAGGGTTTTGAGCATGTTGACCAGGGGAAGAAGCTGGAGAATGCCCCAGCCCATGCCGTTGGCCTTGAGAAGGTTTCCGAGGGATCCCATATGTGACTCCTTGCATGAATATCTATGACGCGGCGCACGTTTTGTTCGCTCCACGTCTTTGTAGCCAAGCTAAATACGTACGTCCAGTTTGTTTCTGTCCAAGCGAAAACGTGACACATTGGATGAATATGTAAACCTGCAGTTCAGGTGCTGTGACCTGAATCCAATCTCGAATTCGAGTGTGTTCGAGATCACAGCCAATTAGGACAAAAGGATGCAATCGTCAGAGTCGGTGCCAACCTCGACCGCGATCTGTCATACCGTGTGCGTGTGATCAATCGCGAACGAGCGGCAACCGAGGCAACTCACCGGGAACCGTCGTGCTAGCAAAACTCCTCAAGACGTACCTGCCACCGTACCGCTGGTTGCTTGCCGGGGTCCTCGCACTGCAACTCTTCGGGGCCATCGCGTCGTTGGTCCTCCCCACACTCAACGCGCGGATCATCGACGACGGCGTCGCCCGAGGCGACACCGGATTCATCATGTCCACCGGCGGGATCATGCTCCTGGTCTCGCTTGCGTCGATCATCGCGTCGGTCGCATCGACCTATCTGGCTGCAAAATCGTCGATGGGCTTCGGCCACGACGTTCGAGGCGCCTTTTACAAGGCAGTCGGCAGTTTCTCGGATCGCGAATTCAACAGTTTCGGTGCGCCGACGCTGATCACACGCAACACCAACGACGTCCTGCAGATCCAGGCCCTGGTCATGCTGACGTCCTCGATGCTCGTCAGCGCCCCACTTATGTGCATCGGCGGCATCATCATGGCTCTGCGCGAGAACCTGCAGATGTCCTGGCTCCTGACGATTTCGGTACCACTGCTCGGCATCACCGTCTCGGTCGTGGTGGCCAAGCTGATCCCGCATTTCCGGACGATGCAGACGCGGATCGACAACATCAATCGATCACTGCGCGAACAGCTCACCGGTATGCGTGTCATTCGCGCCTTCGTTCGCGAACCCGACGAAACGATCCGCTTCGACAAGGCCAACAAGGAACTGACCGACACTTCGCTCCTCATCGGCCGGTACCAGGCGGTTCTGCTGCCCACCGTCATGTTGATCGCCAACCTGTCGAGCGTCGCGGTGCTGTGGTTCGGCGCGCATCTGGTCGATACCGGAGACATGCAGATCGGCCAGATCAGCGCCTTCCTCGCCTACGTCATGCAGATCCTGATGTCCGTGGTCATGGCGACCATGTTGGCCGTCGTGATCCCCCGCGCGGCCGTGTGTGCCGACCGCATCACCGAGGTACTCGACACCGAGCCGACCGTGCCCGCGCCGGCCCAGCCCCTTCGCCCGACCAGCCCCTACGGCGTTGTCGAGTTCGGTGGAGCCGGATTCACGTATCCGGGAGCTGAAACGCCGGTCCTGTCGAATGTCTCGATGCGATGCATGCCAGGAACGGTCACCGCGATCGTCGGCAGTACCGGTAGTGGCAAATCGACCCTCGTCTCACTCATCCCCCGACTGTTCGACGTCACGGCCGGCGCCGTCTTGGTCGACGGCTTGGACGTCCGTGGCTGGGATCAGGACGAACTCTTCGCCAACTTCGGATACGTGCCCCAGAAGGCCTATCTGTTCGCCGGCACGATCGCGAGCAATATCCGCTACGGAAACCCGACCGCCACCGACGACGACATCTGGGCAGCCCTCACCATCGCCCAGGCAGACGACTTCGTCCGGGAGCTGTCCGACGGTCTCGAGTCACCGATCGCCCAGGGCGGCGGCAATCTCTCGGGCGGACAAAAACAACGTCTCGCCATCGCCAGAGCGGTGGTCCGCAGACCCCGGATCTTCGTCTTCGACGATTCGTTCTCCGCTCTCGACATGCATACGGACGCCGCGGTCCGACGCGAACTCCGGACGGTTTCGACTCATTCGACGGTCATCATCGTGGCTCAGCGCGTCGCATCCATCATCGATGCCGACCAGATCATGGTCCTCGAAGACGGTGCGCCGGTCGGCCTCGGCGACCATCAGTTCCTTCTGGCCAACTGTCCGACGTACCAAGAGATCGTGGCTTCCCAGATTCCCGCGGAGATGAGCGCATGACCAGCCCGCAGGACCCGACATGGGGCGGCCCCAACAGCCAGTACTTCGACGATGCCCCGACGGTGGTGTTCGCCAAGATCCCGAGCGAACCTGAATCCGCGGACGGCGATGCGAAGTCGAGTAACCCCGAGACCCCCGACAAAGAGCCGAAGCCCGCGCTGACCGCGACGGACACCAAACCTCGCCACTTCAAGGCGACGATGAAGCGGCTTCTCTCGCTTCTGCAGCCGCACAAGTTTGCAGTCTTCTGTGTCGTCGTTGCGACGATCGCCAGCATCGCGCTGTCGGTCGCAGTGCCGAAAATCCTCGGTCACGCGACAGACCTCATCTTCGCCGGGTTCATCGGCAAGAGCCTGCCCGCCGGACTGACCCGCGAGCAGGCCGCAGACGCCATCCGGGCATCAGGGAATTCGACGTTCGCCGATCTTGTCGCCAACTCGACCGACGTCGTTCCCGGTGTGGGTCTGAACTTCGACGCCATCGGCAAGGTCGTCATGCTCGCGATCGGCGTGTACTTGCTCTCGTCGCTGCTTGCCTGGTTGGAAGCATTCCTCCTCAACATCATCGTCCAGAAGACCATCTACAACCTGCGTGCCTCGGTGGAGGCGAAGCTTCACCGTCTCCCCCTTCCGTATTTCGACAAGACGCCGCGTGGCGAGATCCTCAGCCGCGTCACCAACGACATCGACAACATCTCCTCGACGCTGTCGTCGACGTTGACCTCGCTCCTGACGTCGGTGCTCACCGTCCTCGGCGTCCTGACGATGATGTTCGTCATTTCTCCGATGCTCGCCCTGATCGCACTGATCGCGGTGCCGGTATCGGTGCTCCTCGTTGCCAGGGTCGCCAAGCGAGCACAGGTGTTGTACAAGGCTCAGTGGACCGAGACGGGCAAGATCAACGCGCAGATCGAGGAGAACTACAGCGGTCGCGACCTGGTACGCGTGTACGGGCATCAGGCCGAAGCCGAGCGTGAATTCGCCGAGCAGAACAAGAAGCTCCTCGACGCGTCCTTCGGCGCACAGTTCCTCTCCAGCCTGATCATGCCGGTCATGAACTTCGTCGGAAACATCACCTACGTGCTGCTCGCTGTGGTCGGCGCTCTCAAGGTCGCCAGCGGCAACATGTCACTCGGTGACGTTCAGGCCTTCATCGTCTATTCGCGCCAGTTCAGCCAGCCACTGACGCAGATCGCGTCCATGTCGACCAGCCTGCAGTCCGGAGCCGCGTCGGCGGAGCGGGTCTTCGAGCTTCTCGACGAACCCGAGCAGTCGCCCGACATCGACGTGCCGCTTCTCCCCGAGCCCGCCGGACGTCATCGCAACGTCGGTCACATCGAGTTCGAGAACGTCTCGTTCCGGTACGAGCCGGACAAGCCGTTGATCGAGAACGTGTACCTCACGGCCCGGCCCGGGCAGATGGTCGCCATCGTCGGGCCCACCGGTGCCGGCAAGACCACCTTGGTCAACCTGCTCATGCGCTTCTACGAAGTCGACTCCGGCCGAATCACTCTCGACGACGTCGACATCTCGCAGATGCGCCGCTCCGACTTGCGCAAGCACGTCGGCATGGTTCTGCAGGACACCTGGCTCTTCGGCGGCACGATCCGCGACAACATCGCATACGGCCGACTCGACGCCAGCGAATACGAGATTCACGAAGCCGCACGCGCTGCCTTCGTCGACCGCTTCATCCACACCCTCCCGGACGGGTACGACACCGTGCTGGACGAGGAGGCGTCGAACATCAGCTCCGGCGAGAAGCAGCTCATCACGATCGCTCGTGCATTCCTGTCGGAGCCGTCGCTGCTGATTCTCGACGAGGCGACGAGCTCGGTCGACACACGTACGGAACAGCTTGTGCAGCAAGCAATGTCCGCGTTGCGCGTCGGGCGGACCAGCTTCATCATCGCGCACCGGCTCTCCACCATCCGTAACGCCGATCTGATCGTCGTGATGGAGGCGGGCAAGATCGTCGAGCAGGGCACACACGACGAACTCATCGCAGCGGCGGGCGCGTACTTCCGTCTCTACAACGCTCAGTTCGAGGGTGCCGCCGTCTAGTGATCGGCGCCTCCCTCGGTGGACACAGTGCCCCGGAGCACACCTGATCGATTCGACACGTTACCGTCGGGTCAGAAGTGTTGTCACCGTCTGAATTGGGAGTGCGTGTGTCTGCAGAAGCTGTGGAGAAGAAGGGCCCGCTCGCGGGCATTCGGATCGTGGAATTCGCTGGATTGGGACCGGGCCCGCACGCCGCGACACTGTTGGCGGACATGGGCGCCGACATCGTCATCGTGCAGCGCGCAGGGCAGATTCCGCAGGACTCGAACGCAACCGACCAGATCAAGCGCGGCCGCCGCATCGTCGAGGCCAACCTGAAGGACCCGGCCGACGTCGCGAAAGTGCTCGATCTCCTGGGCCGCGCCGACGTCCTCATCGAGGGTTTCCGCCCCGGCGTCATGGAACGCATGGGACTCGGACCCGACGTGGTCTCGGAGCGCAATCCGCGCCTCGTCTACGCCCGTATGACGGGCTGGGGACAGGAAGGACCGCTCGCCAACGCCGCCGGTCACGACATCAACTACATCTCACTGACCGGTGTCCTCAACGCCATCGGACGCAAGGGTGAACGTCCCGTCCCGCCGCTCAACATGGTCGGCGATTTCGGCGGCGGTTCCATGTTCCTGATCTTCGGCATTCTGTCGGCTCTCGTCGAGCGCTCGACGTCCGGTAAGGGCCAGGTCGTCGACGCGGCAATGGTCGACGGAACCCTCGCGCTCTCCCACATGATGTGGGCATTCCGCGGTCGCGGCGTCTGGTCCGACGAGCGCGGCGTCAATCTCCTCGACACCGGCGCTCCGTTCTACGACACCTACGAGACCTCCGACGGCAAGTACATGGCCGTCGGATCCATCGAACCGCAGTTCTACGCATTGCTGCTCGAGGGCCTCGAACTCGATCCCGCGACGCTCCCTCACCAGATGGACACGTCCAAGTGGGACGACATGAAGAAGCTCTTCACCGAAAAGTTCCTGTCCAAGACTCGCGACGAGTGGGCCAAGATCTTCCTCGGCACAGACGCCTGCGTCTCCCC
>NZ_CAURKP010000128.1:0-15622 GCF_963525155.1 uncultured Rhodococcus sp. | reverse complement strand
GAGCACGCCGGGTGACGTACTGCGGGCTCCGGTTGAGCAGCGCCCCACCTACATTGCAGCAACTCTGGATTCGCTCAATCAGCCGGCCGTCGAATCGCTGGTCGGTGCGGACTCCAAGTGGTCTGTTTCAGTGAACGGGTCGGCGCTGGTTGTCGACGGCCCGGTTGTCGGGGACGAGATGTCGCTTCTACGCGCGGTTGCGCCTGTCGCATGGGCTAATCCGTCGTTCCGGACCCTGGAAGCGTCGGATGCCGGCGTGGCGGATCTGTTTGCATCCTGGCTCGTCTGATCTCTCGCAAATGTGTTCGACTCGCGGGGGTGCGGGTGTATGCGTAACCGAGAGTCATGCACTAACGTTGTGCCCGATGAGCACGCCGACACCGCACCCCGGAAACACGAGTAACGGATCTCCGTTGCCCGGGCCACGCCCTTCCGTCGATCCGGAACGCATACGTTCTGACGTCGACGGTTTGCTGGCGCGCCTCGGCGGCATCGAACAGGATCCGAACGATCAGCACGGAGCAGGTGTGATTCCGCAGAAGGCACATATTTTGGAACAGGCACACGAGGTGCTCGTCCAGGCACTCGCCTCTGTGGACAGGGCTTGACGTGGCACGTAGAGCACGGGTGGACGCCGAACTTGTCCGTCGCGGACTCGCACGGTCACGAGATCATGCGCAAGAACTGATTTCCGCCGGGCGAGTTCTCATCTCGGGAGCCGTTGCGACCAAGCCTGCGACGGCGATCGAAGCCGGAACGCCACTTCGGGTCGTCGAGGTGGAGCAGGAAGTTTCGTGGGCGTCGCGGGGTGCTCACAAACTGATCGGCGCACTCGACGCCTTCGGTGCCGAAGGATTGACGGTCGAAGGTCGCCGTTGCCTCGACGCCGGCGCATCCACCGGTGGGTTCACCGATGTTCTGCTGACGCGTGGTGCGAAGGAAGTTGTCGCAGTCGACGTCGGTTATGGACAACTGGTGTGGCGCCTGCAGTCCGATGACCGGGTGCACGTCATCGACCGAACCAATGTTCGTGCAATTGATGCGGAGACCATCGGCGGAACTGTCGATCTCGTTGTCGCGGACTTGTCGTTCATTTCTCTCAAACTTGTACTCGGGGCGTTTGTCGCCTGTACTGCTGACGGCGCGGACCTGGTTCCGATGGTGAAGCCTCAGTTCGAGGTGGGCAAGGACCGCGTCGGTGCCGGTGGCGTCGTACGAGATCCGGAATTGCGAATCTCGGCTGTGCTCGACGTGTCGGAGGCTGCTGCAAAGGTAGGTCTGCGGACGTTAGGTGTTGTGGCCAGCCCATTGCCCGGTCCGTCGGGAAATGTCGAGTATTTCCTGTGGCTTCGAAAGACAGGTTCGCCCGGTGATCACGAGCCGGACACCGAGGGAATTCCTTCGGTGGAGGACATGATTCGCAAGGCTGTAGAGGAAGGGCCCCAGTGAACGCGGTCACGAACGGCGAGTCGCGCGAGATCCTTCTTGTCGCACACCCTGGTCGACGTGACATCACGGAAACCGCCAAGCGAGTCGGGAAGATTTTCGAACGGGCGGGAATCGGGCTGCGAGTCCTCGTCGACGAAGCAGACAGCTCGCGCATCGAAGCAATGACGGAACCCGCGGGCTTCTCTGCGCCGGGTCTCGACGTCACGGTTGTTCATCCCGGCCCTGATGCTGCCGTGGGATGCGAGTTGGTTCTGGTTCTCGGTGGTGACGGCACATTTCTGCGCGCCGCCGAACTCGCTCAAGAAGCGTCCATTCCGGTACTGGGCATCAACCTCGGACGGATCGGATTTCTGGCAGAGACCGAGGCCGAGCATCTCGACGAGGCTCTCGCACAGGTAGTTCGCAAGGAATATCGCGTCGAGTCCCGTATGACACTCGACGTCGTGATTCGGGTGGACGACGAGATCATCGACCGCGGGTGGGCGCTCAACGAGGCCAGCATCGAGAACCGTTCGCGTTTGGGAGTTCTCGAAGTTGTCCTCGAAGTCGACGGCCGACCGGTGTCTGCCTTCGGTTGCGACGGTGTTCTCGTGTCCACTCCTACAGGCTCGACTGCTTACGCATTTTCCGCAGGCGGCCCTGTCGTGTGGCCCGAACTCGAAGCTTTGCTCGTCGTACCCAGCAACGCGCATGCGCTGTTCGCGCGGCCGTTGGTCACCAGCCCGAATTCGATCATCGCGGTGGAGACCGTCGCCGGTAGCCACGACGGCCTGGTCTTCTGCGACGGGCGTCGTACGTTGGAACTGCCTGCCGGCGCTCGCGTCGAGATCGTTCGCGGCGCCACTCCCGTCAAGTGGGTCCGGTTGGACTCTGCGCCCTTCGCTGATCGGATGGTTCGCAAGTTCGAGCTTCCGGTTACCGGATGGCGAGGAAGGAAGCCCTAATCGTGCTCGCAGAGATCCGTATCGACAGTCTTGGTGTGATCTCCGAGGCCAGCGCCCAGTTCCACGAGGGCCTGACTGTCCTGACCGGTGAAACCGGCGCAGGTAAAACGATGGTCGTCACCAGCTTGCACCTCCTCAGCGGAGCGCGAGCCGATGCCGGTCGGGTGCGGTTGGGCGCGTCGCGAGCCGTCGTCGAAGGACGATTCATCGCCGACGACGTCTCACCGGCCACCGAGCGTGAGATCGTCCGAATCCTGGAATCGTCCGGCGCCGAGCGCGACGAGGACGGGACCATCATCGCCGTCCGGACAGTCGGCAGCGACGGCCGCTCACGGGCTCATCTCGGCGGACGAAGCGTGCCGGCGGGAGTTCTCTCCGAATTCACGGACCCACTTCTGACTGTCCACGGACAGAACGATCAGCTGCGATTGCTTCGTCCCGACCAGCAACGCAATGCGCTGGACCGCTTCGGGGACAAGGCAATCGGAACGCTGCTGACGAGGTACCGCAAACACCGTCGTGAATGGCTCGATGCTCGTTCGGAGTTGATCGAACGCACGTCGAAGGCTCGTGAACTGGCGCAAGAAGCAGATCAGTTGACCTTCGCGCTCAACGAAATCGACGGCGTGGCACCCGAGCCAGGCGAGGACACGGCAATCGTTGCCGAAGTTCGACGACTCAGTGAACTCGATTCGCTCCGCTCGGCTGCGGAAGAGGCGCACGCTGCGCTCGCCGGTAGTGACGACATGGCCAGCGGCGACGTCGGGGTCATGCCGGCGCTAGACCTGATGTCCGAAGCGCGGGCGCGTATCGAGTCGGTCACCGACGCAGATCTGGACGGCCTCGGTTCCCGGTTGGCCGACGCTATTGCCGTCGTCACCGATGTTGCCGGTGACCTGAACACCTATCTGTCCGGGCTGCCCGCAGACCCGGGTGCTCTGGACTCGCTGCTGTCGCGGCAATCGGAACTGAAGACTCTGACTCGCAAGTACGCCGCCGATGTCGACGGTGTTCTCGAATGGGCAGATACCGCTCGCGCTCGTCTGTCCAAACTCGACGTGTCGTCGGATGCGTTGTCGCTGTTGGCCAAGCAGGTCGAGGAGACGGCTGGCCTCACCGCGGAAGCCGCCACAAAGCTGAGCGCCGCCAGAGTCAAGGCAGCGGCAAAGCTCGCCAAAGCCGTCAGCGCGGAACTCGCCGGTCTGGCGATGGGACGTGCGGGCCTCGAGGTGACCGTCCGTTCTCAGCCTGCGGGCCCGCAGGACTCGGCGCCGCTCAGTGTCGGGGGAGTAGACCTTCATGCCGGGTCTGCCGGCGTCGACGAGGTGGAATTCCGTCTGTCTGCGCACAGCGGGGCACCGTCACTTCCGATCAGCAAGAGCGCTTCCGGTGGCGAGTTGTCACGCGTCATGCTGGCGCTCGAGGTTGTTCTCGCTGGTAGCGACACCGGCGCGACGATGGTTTTCGACGAAGTGGACGCGGGGGTCGGTGGCCGCGCTGCTGTCGAGATCGGCCGCCGATTGGCGAAACTTGCTCGTACGCATCAGGTTATCGTCGTCACCCACCTTCCGCAGGTTGCTGCGTTTGCCGACACCCACCTCGTGGTGGACAAGGTCGACGACAAAGGCGGCGTGGTGAGCAGTGGCGTGCGGACCTTGTCGGATTCGGATCGGGTGGTCGAATTGGCCCGTATGTTGGCAGGGCTGGACGACACCGAGACCGGTCGTGCGCACGCCGAAGAACTGCTCGAGATCGCGAATGCGGCCCGCGTCACAGATTGAAGGTTCTGTGGTGTTGGTGTGACTGATGTGGTAGTTGTCGGCGCGCCTCCACCGGTCAACGCGGTTTCAGGTTCATCATCGAAGCCATGAAGATGCCCGGATTGCTCTCACGTAACACCGAATCCTTGCCTGGGATCAGTGGCATCGCCAGGGCCGATCGGAACACGGCGAAGCTTCTACGCCGCGTCGGTCCTGGAGACATCGTGATCCTCGACGAAGTCGACATCGATCGCCGGACCGCCGATGCTCTGGTGAAAGCCGGAGTCATGGCCGTGGTCAACGCGTCGCCGTCGATTTCGGGGCGGTACCCCAACCTCGGACCGGAAGTGATCGTCGCCAACGACATCGTTCTGATCGATGCCGTAGACGGTGACGTCTTCAAGAACGTCAAGGACGGCAGCAAGATCCGCCTGCACGAGGGCGAGATCTTCAACGGCGAGAAGAGCCTCGTCAAGGGCGAAGAGCAGACCGAGGCCGAGATCTCCGATCGGATGATCGAGGCCAAGACCGGCCTGGTCGATCACCTGGAAGCGTTCTCGGGTAACACCATCGAGTTCATCCGCACCGAAAGTCCTTTGCTGATCGACGGAATCGGTGTTCCGGACATCGACATCGACTTGAAGGATCGCCACGTCGTGGTCGTCTCCGACGGACCCGAACACGAGGCCGATCTGAAGAACCTCAAGCCCTTCATCAAGGAGTATTCGCCGATCCTGATCGGTGTCGGCGCAGGTGCGGACGTGTTGAGCAAGGCTGGATACCGCCCCGATCTGATCGTGGGCGACCCGGAAGAGATCACCAGTTCCACCCTCAAGTCCGGCGCGGAAGTTGTACTGCCCGCAGACCAGGACGGTCATGCGGCGGGGCTTTCCCGAATCCAGGATCTCGGTATCGGGGCGATGACGTTCCCGGCGACCTGCTCACCGACCGACCTTGCGTTGCTGCTCGCCGATCACCACGGAGCTTCACTGATCGTGACGGTCGGCAACGTGGTGTCCTTGGACGAGTTCTTCGACCGTGGGCGTCGTGAAAGCAATCCGTCGGCGTTCATGACACGGCTCAAGGTGGGACCGAAACTGGTCGACGCCAAGGCTGTGGCAACGCTGTATCGAAGTCGAGTGTCCGGCGGCGCGATCGCGCTCCTGGTGCTCGCCGCCCTGGTGGCAGTGATCGTCGCCCTGGTCGTGTCCAATGCCGGTAGTGAAGTTCTCGACTGGGCAATCGCAACGTGGAACAGCTTCGCGCTGTGGGTTCAGGGGCTCTTCAAGTGATTTCGATGCGTCAACATGCAATTTCCATAGCGGCAATCTTCCTGGCACTCGCGATCGGCGTGGTGCTCGGTTCCGGAATGCTGTCCAGTGGATTGCTTTCGGGTCTGCGCGACGACAAGGCGGACCTGCAGAACGAGATCGAAGACCTCAATCAACAGTCCAATCAGCTTCAGCAGCAACTCAATTCCGCGGACGGCTTCGATGCCGCTGTCGGCGGTCGCGTCGTGCGTGACAGTCTCGCTGGTCGCACCGTCGTCGTCATCACGGCACCGGACGCGGATCCCAGTGATCTCGACGGTGTCAACCGACTCGTCACTGCCGCCGGCGGCGCCGTGACCGGACGCGTCTCGCTCACCGATTCGTTTGTCGACGCCACCGGCGGTGACCGTTTGCGGACCGTCGTCACCAATGTCATCCCTGCGGGGATCACCCTCAAGACCGGTGCGGTCGATCAGGGCAGTCTCGCAGGTGATCTGCTCGGTTCGGTTCTGCTTCTCAACGGGCAGAACAGCGAACCGCAGAGCACTCCGGACGAGATGAATCTCGCGCTCGACTCGCTGCGTAGCGCCGGTTTCATCAGCTACGACGACGGAGCGGTCAAACCGGCTCAGCTCGCCGTGGTTCTCACCGGCGACAACAAGAGTGAATCCGACGCAGCCACGGGTAACCGCGGCGCAGTCATCGCCCGGTTTGCCGGTGCTCTCGACGGACGCGGCGCAGGAACGATTCTCGCGGGCCGGCCTGGCTCGGCCGAGGGTAGTGGTCCGGTTGCCGTCGCACGTGCGGACGCGGCGCTCTCAGCGGGCTTGACGACCATCGACAACATCGACCGGGAATCGGGCAAGATCACGACGCCGTTGGCACTTCAGGAACAGTTGAACGGCGGCGCCGGCCGCTACGGCACGGGACCGGGAGCGGCGGCGGTCACCGTCGGCGCACCCACCAACTGAACACCCCGGTATTGATACGCCGGTCACATCGGGGCCGGAAAGTCGGCGCGTTGTAGGCACCGACCCCCGATAGGTGTTACCGTGAAATCCCGTGGGTCGGCAGGCCCCAGCATGCTTCATCAGACCAAGCCCTGCACAGTCGTCACGGGAGCCCCTTTGCCACAGTCACGCACTAACACGCGTACCGCCACCAAGCACATCTTCGTCAGCGGAGGTGTAGCTTCCTCGCTCGGCAAAGGTTTGACCGCCTCGAGCCTGGGACAGTTGTTGACCGCGCGGGGAATGCGCGTGACCATGCAGAAGCTCGATCCCTATCTCAATGTGGATCCGGGCACCATGAACCCCTTCCAGCACGGCGAGGTCTTCGTCACCGAGGACGGTGCCGAGACCGACCTCGATGTCGGGCACTACGAGCGGTTCCTCGACCGTGACCTATCCGGTCAGGCGAACGTCACCACCGGCCAGGTGTACTCGACGGTCATCGCCAAGGAACGCCGCGGCGAGTACCTCGGTGACACCGTTCAGGTCATCCCGCACATCACCGACGAGATCAAGCGTCGCATCCTCGAGATGAGCGGTCCGGATCTGCAGGGACACCGCCCGGATGTCGTGATCACCGAAATCGGTGGAACCGTCGGCGACATCGAATCGCAGCCCTTCCTCGAAGCCGCTCGCCAGGTCCGCCACGACGTCGGCCGCGACAACGTCTTCTTCCTGCACGTCTCCCTCGTGCCGTACCTCGGCCCTTCCGGAGAACTCAAGACCAAGCCCACGCAGCACTCGGTTGCGTCGTTGCGCAGCATCGGCATTCAGCCCGACGCGCTGATCCTTCGTTGCGATCGTGACGTTCCGCAGGGCCTCAAGAACAAGATCGCGCTGATGTGCGACGTGGACGTCGACGCCTGCATCTCGACGCCCGACGCTCCCTCGATCTACGACATCCCGAAGGTTCTGCACCGTGAGGGCCTCGACGCTTACGTCGTTCGCCAGCTCGGTCTCCCGTTCCGCGACGTCGACTGGACCGTGTGGGGCAACCTCCTCGATCGTGTTCACCAGCCGCGTGAGACCGTGCGGGTCGCGTTGGTCGGCAAGTACGTCGACCTGCCCGACGCATACCTATCCGTCACCGAGGCACTGCGCGCCGGTGGATTCGCGAACCGGTCCAAGGTCGAGATCTCCTGGGTCCCGTCGGACGCCTGTGAGACCGAAGCCGGAGCGCAGGCCGCTCTCGGTGACGTCGACGGTGTTCTGATCCCCGGCGGCTTCGGCATCCGCGGCATCGAAGGCAAGCTCGGCGCGATCCGTTTCGCACGTTCGCGCAAGCTGCCGCTGCTGGGTCTGTGCCTGGGTCTGCAGTGCGTCGTCATCGAAGCTGCTCGTAGCGTCGGCCTCGACGATGCCAACTCGGCCGAATTCGAGCCGGACACCAAGCATCCGGTCATCTCCACGATGGCTGATCAGGAAGACGTCATTGCCGGTGACGCCGACCTCGGTGGCACCATGCGTCTGGGTGCTTACCCGGCCGTGCTGACCAAGGGTTCCGTCGTCGCTCAGGCCTACGGAACCGAGGACGTCTCCGAGCGTCACCGTCACCGCTACGAGGTCAACAACACCTACCGCGACCGGATTGCCAAGTCCGGCTTGCAGTTCAGCGGAACTTCACCGGACGGCCACCTGGTCGAGTTCGTCGAGTACCCGCGTGAGCAGCATCCGTTCTTCGTTGCCACCCAGGCACACCCGGAGCTCAAGAGCCGCCCGACACGCCCGCATCCGCTGTTCGCCGCCTTCGTCGAAGCAGCGTTGACGTACAAGCTCGAAGAGCGCCTGCCCGTCGACGTCCACGGTGACGAGAAGATCGACACCGCCGCCACCGAGACGGCGCTCGACGCTGCAGTCGAGAACGTGGAAAAGGTCTAGCCACACATGAGCGATCCCGGTCGGCACGAATTCGACACCCTCGGCTCCAAGACGGTCTACACCGGCGCGATCATCGCGTTGCGCGTCGACACCGTTGCGATGCCTGGTGGTCAGCGTGCCGATCGGGAAGTCGTCGAACACCACGGCGCCGTTGCCGTCGTGGCACTGGACGAGCACGACAACCTGGTGCTGATTCACCAGTACCGTCACCCGCTCGGGCACCGGTTGTGGGAAATCCCTGCCGGTCTGCTCGACGCTGCGGGGGAGAGCCCGGTCGAGGCGGCAGCGCGCGAGCTGGGCGAAGAAACCGGACTCGGCGCCGATCGGTGGTCGGTGCTGGTCGATGTCGCTCTCTCACCCGGGTTCACGGACGAGGCGGTTCGCGTCTTCCTCGCCGAGGGGTTGCACGAGGTGGAGCGCGACGATCCCGAACACGAAGAAGCCGATCTCGAGATTTCGCGGGTTCCGCTCGCCGACGCCGTCGACATGGCGCTACGCGGCGACATCGTCAATGCCACAGCGGTATCAGGCATTCTCGCGATCGCCACCGCACGCGCGACGGGAAAGCCGCTACGCCCCGCCGACGCACCGTGGCCCGATCGTCCTCGCGCATTCGGAGAACGCAAGTCGCGAGCCTGAAGTGCTTGCCCGACAGGTGGACTCGTATCTCGACCATCTAGCGGTCGAGCGAGGATCTGCGCGCAATACGCTACTTTCCTATCGCCGCGACCTGAATCGGTACGCGGAGTACCTGCACGGACGCGGCATCGACGACGTCGCGGGCGTGACGGAGAACGACGTCACCGAATTCGTGACACATCTGCGCCTGGGTGACAAAGATGCCGGCGTCGTACCGTTGGCGGCCAGTTCGGCAGCACGCACCCTGATCGCGGTCCGCGGATTTCACAAGTTCTCCGCCGCCGAGGGTCTGGTCAGCGTCGACGTGGCCCGAACGGTCAAGCCGCCGACGCCCGGACGCAAGCTGCCCAAGGCTCTGCCGCTCGACGACGTGATCGCCCTGCTCGACGCTTCGGGTGGCGGTGCTGCCGGTGACGGGCCCCGCGATCTGCGGGATCGCGCTCTGCTCGAGTTCCTGTACTCGACCGGAGCGCGAATCACCGAGGCGATCGATCTGGACGTGGACGACATCGACACCGAAACCCGTTCCGTGCTGCTCAAGGGCAAGGGCGGCAAGCAGCGGATCGTCCCCGTCGGCAGGCCGGCGATCGCCGCGGTGGACGCGTATCTCGTCCGTGGGCGCCCCAGCCTGGCGACGCGCGGTGTTCCTGCCCTGTTTCTCAACGCTCGCGGGGGCCGCCTTTCGCGTCAAAGCGCGTGGCAGATTCTTCAGGATGCGGCGGCGTCTGCCGGAATCAAGGCGGACGTCTCACCCCACACGCTCAGGCACTCGTTTGCCACACACCTGCTCGACGGCGGCGCGGACGTACGCGTCGTGCAGGAACTTCTCGGTCACGCTTCGGTAACCACGACGCAGATCTACACGCTGGTCACCGTCACCGCGCTGCGCGAAGTGTGGGCTCAGGCACACCCGCGTGCCCGTTAGGGGTTGGTTGGCTCATGCGTGTCTGCGAGACCATTCGGTGATGTAAGCGGTAGCGTTCAAGGAGCGCGAGCGGCCTCCACCGCAGTTTCGGGGGTTTGCCGGCGCCGAGAGCAACCGCCGAAAGAGTAGGGGAGCATCGGACCGTGTCGACATCGCAGCCACCAGCGGCGGAGTCCGCGCCGCCGCATGTCAATGCCCAACTCTTCGAGCGCGTGAACGAGTCAGCACCAGCTGTACCCTCCGAACCAGAGGCGATGTTCGAAATAGATACGACGCCAGTAGCCTCTCCACCTGCGGAAACCCTGACCGTTTCCGCGGAAGAACTCGGCCCGACAGGCCGACCGGCCCGCGAGGTGCCGCAACCGACACCGTTGGCGCACCACGGACCCGCGATGATCATCGCGATGTGCAACCAGAAGGGCGGCGTCGGCAAGACGACGTCGACCATCAACCTGGGTGCGTCGTTGGCCGAATACGGTCGCCGAGTGCTCCTGGTGGATCTCGATCCCCAAGGCGCGTTGTCTGCCGGACTGGGCGTTCAGCATCACGATCTGGAACTGACTGTCCATAACCTTCTGGTCGAACCGCGTGTGTCCATCGACGATGTGTTGATGCGCACTCGGGTCGACGGCCTCGACCTGCTGCCCAGCAACATCGACCTTTCGGCCGCCGAGATCCAATTGGTCACCGAGGTCGGGCGTGAGCAGACCTTGGGACGCGTGTTGCACCCTGTTCTCGATCGGTACGACTACGTGCTCATCGACTGCCAGCCGTCGCTTGGCCTGCTCACGGTGAATGCACTTGCCTGCGCCGATTCGGTCATCATTCCGATGGAATGCGAGTACTTCAGCCTGCGCGGCCTGGCACTTCTCAACGACACCGTCGAAAAGGTGCACGACCGTCTCAATCCGAAGCTCGAGTTGGCCGGCATCGTCGTCACGATGTTCGACGCCCGGACCCTGCACGCTCGTGAGGTGATGGCGCGAGTCGTCGAGGTGTTCGGCGATGTCGTCTACGACACGGTGATCAACCGCACCGTCCGATTCCCCGAAACCAGCGTCGCCGGTGAGCCGATCACGACGTGGGCGCCGAAATCGGCTGGGGCCGAGGCATATCGAGCATTGGCCCGCGAGGTCATTCACCGGTCTGGTCGTTAGTGGAACTGATTGCATCGCAAGAAGATTCGGTCGAAGTCGAGCCGGATTCGATCGACCCGAACGTGCCGACCGACGCTCAGACCGCAGCCAAGGCCGCCGGTTTCCGAGTCACTCTCCGGAATTTCGAAGGCCCGTTCGATCTGCTGTTGAACCTGATCAATCAACGGCAGCTCGACGTCACTGAAGTCGCCCTGCACACCGTCACTGACGATTTCATCGCGTACACCAAGGAACTCGGCAGTGCGATGGGCCTCGATCAGACAACAGAGTTTCTGGTCGTCGCAGCCACTCTTCTGGACCTGAAAGCGGCAAGGCTGTTGCCCGCCGGGCAGGTCGAGGACGCGGAGGATCTGGCGCTTCTCGAAGCCCGCGACCTTCTCTTCGCGCGACTGCTGCAGTACCGGGCGTACAAACAAGTTGCGGCGCTGTTCGGTGAGTTGGAGGAAGCAGCGCTGCGGCGCTATCCGCGCTCGGTTGCCGTCGAGGATCAGTTCACCGAACTCCTGCCCGAGGTGTTGTTGGGCGTCGATCCTCAGCGTTTTGCGGAGATCGCGGCGACGGTGTTCACACCGCGTCCGGTGCCGACAGTGGGCCTAGATCACCTCCATGTGTCCAATATCTCGATACCCGAGCAGGCTGAGCGAATTCTCGAGTTGCTGCGCGAGCGAGGCATAGGGGAGTGGACACCCTTCGGGGACCTCGTTGCCGAGTGTGAGATCACCGTCGAGATAGTCGCAAGATTTCTCGCGTTGCTCGAGTTGTATCGCCGGCAGGTCATTGTGTTCGAGCAACCCGAAGCACTCGGACCGCTGATGGTGAGTTGGACCGGAGACGACCCGGCCGCGCCGGTCACAGAGGAGGACTACGGATGAACGCCGAGCCGACGGAATCAGAGTCTTCGCAGCTAGACGAGATGATCGAGCCTACCGAACACGCCTCGGAGTCCGAAGATTCCGCCCCCGATTTCGAACTCGACGACGATCAACTCGACGCAGTGCTGGAGTCGCTTCTGCTTGTCGTGGATTCGCCGGCCGAAGTGAACCAACTCGCATCTGTCACCGGAACCGCGCCGGAACGAGTCGAAGAACGCCTGACGTCGATGTCGGCCGCATTGACCGCTCGCGGCAGCGGAATGGACCTTCGCTACGCGGGCGACGGATGGCGTCTGTACACGCGACAAGAGTTTGCCCCGTACGTGGAAAAGCTGCTATTGGACGGCGCACGCACCAAATTGACCAGGGCGGCATTGGAAACTTTGGCCGTAGTCGCATACCGTCAACCGTTGACTCGTGCGCGGATCAGTGCGGTACGAGGCGTCAACGTGGACGGGGTGGTACGCACCCTCCTTGCCCGCGGACTGATCGCGGAAGCCGGGCCTGACCCGGACACCAACGCGACACGGTACTCCACGACCGAACTGTTCCTCGAACGGCTCGGCCTGGCCTCGCTCAGCGAGCTCCCGGAGTTGGCCCCGCTCTTGCCTGATGTCGATCTCATCGACGACATCAGCGAAAGCCTGGAATCCGATCCGCGATTTGCGAGAATGAACAAGGCAGACGTGCCCGCTGACGTAGTGGACACCGAAGTCGACGACTGACCGGAATTCCGGCGCTCGTCAGCACCGAGAAAGACCCGACCACGCTCGGGAAACAGTAGAAAACTGACAGGAAAAAAGTGAACAATCCCGCTCGCCGAGATGGCACACCGGACCGTCACAACTCCCGCGACAACCGCGGCGCACGCAGCGATGCCCCCCGTGGTGGTCGCAGCGACGCCCCCCGCGGCGCACGTAGCGAAGCGCCCCGTGGTGGACGCAGCAACACTTCCCGCAGTACCTCTGGATACGACCGCAACGCCGGATCCGACCGTCCCCGCACGGACGACCGTCGCGGTGGATTCAATGATGACCGTCGCCCGCCGCGCAGTGATGACCGTCGCCCGCCGCGCAGCGATGACCGTCGCCCCGCACGTACGGACGACCGTCGTGGTGGCTACAACGACGACCGTCGCGGACCGCGCACTGACGACCGCCGCGGACCCCGCAGCGATGACCGCCGTACCCCCCACGTCGACGCCCGTCGCGCACCGCGTGGCGGCGCCGACCGTCGTAGTGACGATCAGCGCGGCGCACGCCCCGACGCTCCTCGTGGCGGCGCATGGTCGAACGCACCTCGTGGATCCAAGTTCGACGGACCTCCGCGCAAGCGCCCGGCAGCTCCCACACCGCCGGCGACCAACAAGCGTGGCAAGCCGAAGACCGAGAAGCCGCAGCGTGTCGTCTCTCAGAACCCGTTGGTCTCCAACGCCAAGCCGGCGCGTCACCAGCATGCCGAGATCACCAAGCACGACGGCCCGCCGAAGGGCGACGGCGTCCGCTTGCAGAAGGTGCTGGCTCAGGCCGGCGTCGCATCACGCCGTGCAGCTGAAGAGCTGATCGACCAGGGTCGCGTCGAGGTCGACGGCCGCATCGTGGTCGAACAGGGTCTGCGTGTCGACCCCGAGAACGCAGTGGTTCGTGTCGACGGCGTCCGCGTCGTCGTGCAGAAGGACCTCGTCTACCTCGCGATGAACAAGCCGCGTGGCTGGCAGTGCACCATGTCCGACGATCTCGGTCGTCCGTGCGTCGGTGACATCGTCTCCGAGCGCGTTCAGTCGGGTCAGCGACTCTTCCACGTCGGCCGCCTCGACGCCGACACCGAAGGCTTGCTCCTCTTCACCAACGACGGCGATCTGGCTCACCGCCTGATGCACCCGTCGTTCGAGGTTCCGAAGACGTACCTCGCCACGGTTCACGGCGTTGTCGAGCGCAGCACCGGCAAGCAGTTGCGCGACGGTGTCACCCTCGACGACGGTCCGGCCAAGGTGGACGCGTTCACCGTGCTCGAGATCAACGAGGGCAAGACGCTCGTCAAGCTGGTTCTGCACGAGGGTCGTAAGCACATCGTGCGTCGCCTCCTCGATGCCGTCGGTCACCCCGTTGTCCGTCTGGTTCGCACCAACGTCGGAGTTGTCGCCCTCGGCGATCAGCGTCCGGGAACGCAGCGCGTCCTCGGACGTAGCGAGGTCGGTGGACTGTACGAGGCGGTCGGCCTGTGACCGATTCGTCCATGCCGCTGGTAGTCGCTATGGACGGACCGTCCGGAACCGGCAAGTCCAGCGTCTCTCGCGCGTTGGCGCAGCGTTTGGGTGCTCGCTACCTCGACACCGGAGCCATTTACCGGATCGCGACCCTGCACGTGCTTCGTCAGGGAATCGATCTGGCTGATTCCGCCGCGATCACCGCTGCCGTTGCGACATTGCCGTGGTCCATCGGTACCGATCCAAGCAGTGAGCAGGTGCATCTCGACGGCGCGGACGTCGGTGAGGAGATCCGCGGCGACGCGGTCACCAAGGCTGTCTCCGCGGTCTCGGCTGTGCCCGAGGTTCGCGACCTGCTGGTCGCCACTCAGCGTGAGCTGGCGGCGGGTGCGGAGCGGATCGTCGTGGAAGGTCGCGACATCGGAACCGTCGTACTCCCCGATGCAGACGTCAAGATCTTCTTGACCGCATCGGCGGAAACCCGTGCGGCACGGCGCAATACGCAGAACATCGGCCAAGGCCGTGAAGACAATTACGAAGCGGTGCTGGCTGATGTGCAGCGCCGTGACCATCTCGATTCGACTCGGGCAGTGTCGCCGTTGCGCCCTGCCGACGACTCCATTCTGGTGGATACGAGCGAATTGGGAATTGAAGATGTGATCGCCAAGTTGCTGTTGGTGGTCAGCGACAGAACTGGAGCAGTGCAGTGAGCGACGATCTGGTAACCGAATATGCCGGTGACGGAACTTGGTCCGAGGAATCGGAGTGGGATTACGCCGATCTCGAAGCGGACGGCGAAGGCGAAGCGCACATTGCCGTCCCGACCTTGGCTGTTGTCGGTCGACCGAACGTCGGCAAGTCGACGCTCGTCAACCGCATCATCGGCCGTCGTGAAGCGGTAGTCGAGGACATCCCCGGCGTTACCCGTGACCGTGTCTCGTACGAGGCGAACTGGGCCGGACGACGCTTCCTCGTCCAGGACACCGGCGGATGGGAGCCCGACGCAAAGGGTCTTCAGCAGGCCGTTGCCCGGCAGGCCGAGTTGGCCATGGGAACGGCTGACGCCATTCTCCTGGTCGTCGACGCCGTTGTCGGCGCTACGGCGACGGACGAAGCTGTGGCTCGCGTGCTTCGCCGCTCGAAGACTCCGGTCATCCTCGTTGCCAACAAGGTAGACGACGGACGCACCGAGTCCGAGGTTGCAGCGCTGTGGTCGTTGGGCCTCGGTCAGCCGTACTCCGTGAGTGCGACCCACGGCCGCGGCACCGGCGACCTGCTCGACGAGGTTCTCGAGAAGCTGCCGGAAACCCCGCGTGAAGGTATCCCCGGCGGCGGTCCGCGTCGTGTTGCTCTCGTCGGAAAGCCGAATGTCGGAAAGTCCAGCTTGCTCAACAAGCTGTCCGGTGACGAGCGGTCCGTCGTGCACAATGTTGCCGGCACCACCGTCGACCCCGTCGACTCCATCGTCGAACTCGGCGGGCGCCCTTGGCGTTTCGTCGACACGGCTGGTC
>NZ_CAURKP010000127.1:0-15719 GCF_963525155.1 uncultured Rhodococcus sp. | reverse complement strand
GCCCCCTGGTCCTGGGGCTGGCTGCGTTTGCCACCTACCGCCTTGTCGGTTCGGCCCTCGCTCCGGTCGAACGCATCCGCGCTCGGGTAGCGTCGATTTCGAGTGGGCGTCAAGGTGAACGAGTGCCTGTCCCGTCAGGGAACGACGAGATAGCCCGACTGGCAACAACAATGAACGACATGCTGGCGCGCCTCGACGAAGGTGCGCTGGCCCAGCAACGATTTGTCAGCGATGCCTCACACGAGTTACGCAGTCCGCTTTCCACGATCACGACGGCCCTCGAACTGGCACACCGACGCCCGGATCTCCTCGACGACGCGTTGATCGAAGACGCACTACTTCCCGAGGCGCGCCGAATGCGGCAGTTGATCGAAGACCTGTTGATTCTCGCACGCTCGGACGAAAGCGAACTCGAAAAGTTCGGCATCGTCGTCGACGTCGACCTCGATGACATCTTGTTCGCCGAGCAGAAAAGGATCGACGGTATCTCCGAAGTTACGGTCGCCGCTGCAGTGGCTCCGGTTCGGGTCTCCGGAGACCCGAGAGCATTGACGCGGATGGTGCGAAACCTTGTGGACAATGCAGTGCGGCATGCGGAGACCCTCGTGTATCTCGAGTGCTCCGAAGTCGGAAACGAAGCCCACATCGTGATCGAGGACGACGGGCCCGGAATACCTGCAGCAGAACGCGAACGAATCTTCGGACGCTTCGTCCGCCTGGACCAGCCGCGGTCGAGGCAGGGAGGCGGGTCCGGACTCGGACTCGCCATCGCGTCGGAAATAGTTGCGGCGCACCACGGAACCATTTCCGTCAACGAGAGAGTGGGCGGTGGAAGTCGATTCGAGGTGACGATTCCGGTACCGAACGACTGAAGATCAGGCAGTGCCGACAAAGCGGTACCCGACGCCTCGGACCGTTTCGATGCTCTGAGTTCCGAACGGGAGGTCGAGCTTCTTACGAAGGTAACCGATATACACCTCGACGATGTTCTCGTCACCTTCGTAGTTGGTGTCCCAGACGGAGCGAACGATCTCGGTCTTCGTGACCACCACACCATTGTTGCGCATCAAGAATTCGAGAACGCTGTACTCCCGTGGCGTCAGGGTCAATTCGATTCCCGCTCTGCTCACCTGATGTTTGGCCGGGTCGAGCGACAGGTCTCCAACGGAGAGTATCGCCGGACGTTGTGGAGCGCCGCGACGCACCAGTGCGCGCAGCCGAGCGAGAAGCACGACAAACGAGAATGGCTTGACCAGGTAGTCGTCGGCGCCGAGATCGAATGCATCAGCCAGGTCGTATTCGCCGTCCTTTGCCGAGAGCATGAGGATCGGCGTCCAGATCTCCCGGGCGCGTAGATCCCGCACGATGTCGTACCCGTGTTTGCCCGGCAACATGATGTCGAGAACGATCACGTCGAATTCGTCACTGCACGCAGTCGCGAATCCGTCGTCACCGTTGAGTTCGACCGCGGTCACGAATCCCTCGGCCACCAATCCCCGCCGGATCGTCTCGGCCAGGCGCACTTCGTCTTCGACCACCAGTACTCGCACCACCGGCCCCGTTTCGTCGCCACGCAGTTGTTCGGATGCACCCAGTAGAGCAGACGGTAGACCCAGGGCCGAGTTCCGTTCAGCGTTTCTTCAGCTTCGGATCGTCACACTGCATTCATGCCTGCAACTGTGTCGACCGTGCGAAACGTGGTCACCGAAGTCCTGACCGAGAGCACCACCGCAGAGATCGCGGTTGCCGCAATCGTGGTGGCCGCAGCTCTGTTCGCGTTCGGTTCGATCTACCGAGCTTCCAGCGTTCGGTCTACAGCCCTTCGCACGTGCGGACTCGTGCTTGCACTGGTGACGCTGTCGATCCAGGTGTATGGAAGCGGGTGGTTGACGAGCTTCGACGGGCCGGTGACCGACTGGATGGTCGATCATCGGAGCGGCGCCCTGAACCAGATCGCGGTCGCCGTCACAGATCTCGGTAGCCCTGTCGCCACCGCGCTGCTCGGGATCACCTGCGGAGTGCTCATCTCATGGCGAGCGCGTTCGGTCGTTCCGGGCTTGATCGTGATCGGAACCGTTGGCGGGGCGGCGGTCGCCAGCACGGTAATCAAAGCGCTCGTCGGTCGCGAACGTCCGCCGACCAACATCCAGGTTCTTCTCGAGACCGGCCACTCGTTCCCCTCCGGTCACGTGACGGGCACAGCAGCGCTGTTCGGCATTGCCGTTCTCGTTGTGAGCGTCGACCGAACAGCGGCCGTCAAACGCCTTCTGATGCTCCTCGCCGTGACGGTCACCGTCGTCGTCGCGCTGACTCGCCTCTACTTGGGTGCGCACTGGCTCACCGACGTCATCGCCGGAGCCATTCTCGCGACGCTTGCCGTCACGGTGGGTGGAGCCCTCTTCCGATTCGTCGGCACTCACAACCAAGCTGAATCGACTACTGCTGCAATGCGCTCTGCAGAACCTTCAGCACTTCACGAGCCGCAGTCGGCCCGGTATTGAGGTAGAAGACGTCGTCGTCAACAGCGACGGCGTGGTTGGCGACCACACCACGTAACTGCGCCCACAACGGCGCGTTCGTCAATGTCGCCGGGTCCCCGCCCTGCACGCCGTAGAAGATCCAGTCGGCGTCCGCCACGTTCAACTCTTCTTCACTGATGTCTCGGGAAGTGTCGTCGAACTGCTGCGACTGCGGACGGGTCAAGCCGGCATCCTCGGCGATACTGCCGGTGAACGAAGGAATACCGAAGATGCGCAGACGATTTCCGTTCTGGCGCGTGAACGACACCGTCGGCGGCGACGAGAGGGAAGCACCGAGGGCCGCGGCATCGGTATTGAAGGTATCCAGCAGTGCCGTCGCCTGCTGCGTCTTACCTACCCCGTCGGCAACCAGCAGGAAGTCCTGCTTCCAGTAGACGCCGGTTCCCTGTGTTGCCACCGTGGGTGCGATGGCGGAAAGCTGGTCGTACAGCGAATCAGCGTCCTTTCCTGCAACATTCATCAAAATCAGGTCAGGATCGAGCGTGACGATCGCTTCGAAATTCGGTGTGAAGCGTCCACCTGCGTCAACGACATCACTTAGCTGAGTACGGAATTCGGGGTATGCAGACAACAAGTACGGAGGCACCAGGTCCGCACCGTCACCACGCGTCGAACCTGCGGGCACGACACCGAGCGACAGGAGTGCATCTGCTTGCCCGGTCGAGATGACAACAACCTTTTCGGGCTGCGATTCGATCGTGGTGTCCCCTTTGAAGTGTGAGACGGTACGAGGGAACTCGCCGTCCGACTTTCCGCTCCCCATTCCAACCGGGACTTCTCGCGGAGCGACAAACGCAGAGTCCGCCGGAGCCGACGCACTGATCTCGGCATCTGTGGGCGACGCGTCCTCGCTCGAGCAGCCACTGAGAGCTGCCACCAATGTCAGTGCGCCGATCAGCATTACACTGCGTGACTTCTTTCGAAAATTCATGATCGTGTCCCGTACGTCGTGAAGCATGACAGCTTCATCTTCCGTCATGGTTAGGTGACCCTACCCTTTGAAGAACTGTAAACTATATCTGTGTCAGATACAGTTCCAGGGCGTGGATCACACGGGGTCGATCGCTACTCCGATCGCATGCCCACCGCGGAAGAAGCATCGAGATCACTCATCGCTGCGGCGTTCGAATTGCGTCGAGCGCTGCGGGAATACATGGATACGTCGGGTACCGACGCGACTCTGCCAGAGGCACAATCCGAAGTACTTCACGATGTCGCACACCATCCGGGCACTCGCATCGGGGCGGTCGCCGATCGTCTCTCCAGACGCCCGAACACCGTCAGCACGCTGGTGCGCACACTCTCCGACAAAGACCTGATCGAACGGCGACCCGATCCCACGGACGGCCGAGTGAGCACACTTTTCGTGAAGGACGAACGAAGCGCGCGACGAGACCGTCGATCCGAACTACGCATCGGCGTTCTCGCCGAAGAATTGGCGTCCCTCGACGAGGGCGACCTCGACACATTGACCACTGCCGTCGGCATCCTCGACCGAGTCAATCGATCATTGCGAGATCACGCGCCGCGATGACGCTGCTCAGGTGACTTTCCCGCTCTTCTCGTAGACGTCGGCAAAACGCTTCATCTGCTCCGTGATGCCCGTCAGGCTGTACCCCGTACGAAGTTCGACCGACGCAACCTGACCCGAAACCACAGCCGGAAGCCTGGTGAAAGTCGGCGAATTGAGCTCCGGTGCATCCGACCAAGTCGGCGGAATCAGGAGGAGATCAGCCGGAAAGACGCCCGGCTCTTCCCAACTCGCCGACGCCCAGAAACCGTCCTCGCTGTCGAGCTTGGCGAATTCGACGCCCATCGTTTCGAGAATACTTCCGAGCGGAGTCCATCCCGGCACCGCGTAGTCAAGGCTCGACTCCAACGGAATCACGTATGCAACAGAGATGTTCGACCGCGAAGTGGCCAATTCACGCACCCGCTCACCGAGTGCACTCAAGTCTTCCCGTTTCGCCGCGTAGACCGGTGAGGTGTCGGTGCCACCGATACCCTGGACCAACGAACTGAAGCTGTCCAGCGCCGCTTGCGCCCCGTCGGTGATCTTGACACCGGCAATGGGAGCGACCCCTTCGACGCGAGCGATATCGTCGCCCCAGATGCTGCCGAAGTTTCCACCGTTGTACGAACTCCAGATGTCGATGACTAGATCCGGGTCCACAGCCAGGAGTTTCTCGGCGCTGATGTCCGTGTCGGTCTCGCTGACATGGGCAATTCCACTGAAGTCGAATGCATTCAATGTTGATTCGTCCAGCCTGGAAAAGCCGATGATGCCGACCGGCACGACGCCGTATTCGAGCAGCACCGACGCGGTGTCTGCCGTCGCTACGATGCGTTCGGGGCTCTTGTCGAGCGAAATCTGCTGACCACGCGCATCGACATACGTCCACGCATCACCGTCGGACTTCGTGTCGGTCGTGGAGGTGCCACATGCTGCCAGCACCGTCGAAAGTGCCACTGCCACAGCCATGAAGATGGCCCTGCTACCGCGTTTCGAACGCGGCGCAACAAAATCGATCACTTCTGCCCCATGCTGTCGAGCGGGTCTCGGGAGAACCCCGAACCCGGAAAGTAAAGTAAGCCTCGCCTACATGGCTAACGGTAGAACGGATCAGGAGATGACGCAATCGCGGAGTTTTGTCAAAGAATGTCGAAATCCGATCAACGGTCCGCAGTCTTTCGAAATGCCATCGGCGTGACACCGGTGGACTGCTTGAAGGCGGCGACAAAACTACTGGGCGTCGAGTATCCGACCTGTTCTGCCACATCGGCGACCGCAACATCTTGGCCGAGTAGAGACATCGCCACGTTCATCCGAAGCAGTACTCGCCACTGGCCGAAACTCACGCCGGTGTCAACCTTGAATCGACGAGCCAAAGTGCTGGTGCTGACGCCGATCTCGTTCGCCCAGTCCCCGAAACTGCGTGGATCCTCCGGATGAGACAACAGGTCGCGTGCAATCCGGCCGACCGGGCCCGAATCTGGGATCTTCATCGCTCCGCGCTCGTCGCCGGGAACAACGAGGTCGAAGAACACTCGCTCGGCGCGGCGCCTCGCGTCGTCCGACATCTCGCGAGCACTCAGATGCAGAAACAACTCGTAGAGTAGCGGCGTGCCGTGTACCGCAACCGGGTGATCACCGAGCGAAGGCCCCTGCCCTACAGCGCAATACACCGTCAGGAACTGCGCACCCGCGGCAACGCGCACCGAGTGTCGATGCAGTGCCGGTATCCACAGCCCTCGTCCCGGCAACAACGTCCACATCTGGGCGCCTGAGCGCACAACCACAATGCCGGAACGAGGGAACAGAATCTCGTTCGACCGGTGTGCGTGGGTTTCCCATGTAACCGGTTGATCAGCGCTCGACGCTCCACCCCACAGAACCAAATCTTCGGGTTCGTCGTCCAATTCGTGTTCGGATACCACCAACTCGTCGATCGACGGCACGCCCCACCGGAGCCAATCGCCGTCGATCTCGGATTTTGTCCGCCTCACGTCTACATCCCTGAATCGAGCGTCGTCTGTCCTGGTGACTGTAACCGCTGCCCACGCCGAGCAGGTGCGGCAGGAAGTCGATCCACCGCACCTGCTGACGAGTCACCGCCCTAGTTCATGTCGTTCGCAATGATGTTCTCGATATTCCGTTCGGCCAGAGCGGTGATGGTGACGAACGGATTGACTCCCACATTGCCCGGTACGAGGGATCCATCCATGACGTACAGACCCGGGTACTCCGGCAGACGACCGTAGCCGTCGGTCGCCTTGCCGAGCACACAACCGCCGAGGGGGTGGTACGTCAACTGATCGCCCCACGTCTGCGTCGGGCCGAAGAGGTCGGTCCGGTAGATCGTGCCTTCCTTCTTGTTGATCTTGTCGAAGAGCTTCTTCGCCATGTCGATCGACGGCTGGTTCTGCGAGCGCTGCCAGTTCAATCCGACTTTGCCTGTTGCCGAGTTGAATTGGAACTGAGCACGTTGCGGATTCTTGGCAATCGCCAAGTACAGGCTGACCCACAGTTCGGTACCGGCCGGGAAGGGTGCGATTTCCGCAAAGACGGGAGCGGATGTGTCGGCCCAGTTGTCGATACCCATCACGGGGATCGCCGACTGCTTCGCACCGGTGGCGTCCCACATGTGATTGGCGCGGCCCACCATCACGTTGCCGTTGTGACCCCATTCCTGTCCAACTGCACCCGGCAAATTCGCCAGCTGCCCTTGCGCTTTCATCGCGACCAGGAGCTTGCTGGTCCCGATACTGCCGGCCGCGAAGAAGACCTTGTCCGCCGTCACTGTCTTGGTGCCGACGGTATTGCCCTGCTCGTTGATCTGGTTCATCACCACTTGATAGCCACCGCCGGTCGCGGCCGGGGAAACCGAGGTCACGACGTGCAGAGCTGAAATGGTGAGCTTGCCGGTGGCGGATGCCGCAGCGAGGTACGTTTTGTCCAGTGACTTCTTTCCGGCATTGTTGCCGTAGATGACCTCACTGACCAGAGCGGACTTGGTGACCTGGCCGGCAGCTTCCTGCTTCATGTAGTTGAAGTCGTAGACATTCGGAACGAACGTTGTTGTGTAACCGGATCTCTCAGCAGTCTTTCGCCCCGTCCGCGCGAACTTGTAGTACTCGGTCGATTCGAACCAGGCCGGGTCGATGTTGTTGACTCCGAGCGCAGCGTTGGCCCGCGGGAAGTACGTCGAGTACATCTCGTTGGAATCGACCCCGGGCAGGATCTCTTCGAAGTAGTTGCGCTTGGGTGTGACGGCCATGCCGCCGTTGACCAGTGACCCGCCGCCGACCCCTCGGCCTTGGTAGACCTTGATCCCGCCGAAGTCCTCGGCGTCGAGAACGCCGACGTAGCGGCTGATGTTCTTGTCCACCGAGCCGCCGGAGAAGTGTGAAACCGGTTGAACTGTACGGTCTCTGAGCCAGAAGGACCGACCGTCGGGCGAGAGCATCGGGCAGAAGATCTTGCCGTCGGACCCTGGTGTGGTCCACGACTTCCCCATCTCGACCATGTGCGTGTCGATACCGGCCTGTGTCAGGCGAAGTGCCGCAACGGCACCGCCGTATCCACTGCCGATCACGAGCGCGGGGACACGGTCTCCGTCGTTCAATGCTCGTCTGGGCGCAGCGGCCGCCGTGGTCCACGAGGACGAGAGTGCGGCGGCCCCCACAGCTAATCCTGTTGCTGCCAAGAAGTTTCTACGCGAGAGCGTGGAATTGGTACGTGCGTGCCGTTCGTTGGATCCAGCGCGAATGCTCAAGTGTGCCCTTCTCTTTCCGTGACCCCCGCGCTGAGATATACCGGGAGAAACCGAACGAGAAGTCCATACTCGTGGGTAACTTCAAGGAACCGTTGATTTTCCATGAAAAGGGCCGATGAACAGAAAGTTCACCGGCCCTCCGAAAGAACGAGTCAGGGAATTGAGATGCGACCTTCGACGGCGCCGAGTCCGATGTCCTTGCGGAAATGACCGCCGGGAAGCTTGACGTCGGCGATCTTTGCGTAGGCGTCGTCGCGAGCTTCGGTCAGATCCTTGCCCACTCCGACAACACTCAGCACACGCCCGCCGGCCGAGACGACGGCACCGTCTTCACGCTTCTTGGTACCGGCGTGCAGGACTCCGTCGGCGTCGGCTCCGGTGATCACGTCGCCGGTGCGTGGGGTTGCCGGGTAGTTCTCCGCGGCAATCACGACCGTGACAGCGGAACCGTCGCGCCACTGCAACGGACCGACCGAATCGAGTGTTCCGGTCGAGGCCGCATTGAGTAGGCCGCCCAGCGGCGTTTCGAGGAGAGCAAGCACGGCCTGAGTTTCGGGGTCACCGAACCGGCAGTTGAATTCGACGACGGCCGGGCCGTCGACACCGATCGCCAGACCGGCGTAGAGAAGGCCGGAGAAACTGCTACCGCGTGCGACCAACTCGGCAGCGACGGGCTTGACGACGTCATCGACGATCTGCGTGACCATCTCGTCGGGCAGCCACGGCAATGGGGTGTACGCGCCCATACCGCCGGTGTTGGGTCCGGAGTCTCCGTCGCCGACACGCTTGTGGTCCTGAGCCGGGAGCAGCGGGATCACAGTTTCGCCGTCGACGAGGCAGAAGAGCGAAACTTCCGGACCGTCGAGGAAGGACTCGAGGAGAACCGGGTGTCCGGTCTCGAGCAGTTCTGCGGCATGATCGCGCGCGGCGAGACGATCCGTCGTGACGACTACGCCCTTACCCGCGGCCAATCCGTCGTCCTTGACCACCCAGTTGGGACCGAAGCGGTCGAGTGCTTCGTCGAGCTTGGCCGGATTGTCGACGATCTCACTGTGAGCGGTCTTGACGCCGGCGACAGCCATCACGTCCTTGGCGAAAGCCTTCGATCCCTCGATGCGGGCGGCGTCGGCCGAAGGCCCGAAGCAGGCGATACCTGCTGCGCGCACCGCGTCTGCGACACCGAGGACCAGCGGAACCTCGGGTCCGATGACGACGAGGTCGGCTTCGACCTTCTGGGCCAGCGCGGTAACCGCGTCACCCGAAGCGACGTCGATGGGGTGCTGCTCGGCGATTTTTGCGATCCCGGCATTGCCAGGCGCGCAGATCAGGGCCGTGACACCTGGATCGCGAGCAAGAGAGAGAAGGAGGGCATGTTCACGGGCTCCGGAGCCGATTACTAGTACGCGCACGGGGAACAGACTACGGCCTGCGATAACAGCGCTCTCGGAGTGCCACTCACGGGGCCAAGGTCCCAGCGTTCGGCCTTTGTGCGAAATATCCGTTTCGAGATGAGATCATATGAATACCTGAATAGGTGAACAGATGTTTTCGGACACCTGTCCACCAAGGAAAGGACACCCGTGAAACTCCACAAACCAGGCGTTCTGACGCTCACCGCAACCGCCGCAATCGGCGCACTTCTGATCACGTCGTGCAGTAGCCCGACTGGCACCGACTCCTCGGGCAACAACGACGGCCTGGTCTTGGCCGACGGCTACGAGCTGGGCGGCTACAACCCGGTCGCAGGCTTCGGCGCTGCCGGCGAGGCCAAGATGTACGACGGCCTCGTCCGACTCACCGGAGGGACCGGCATGCCGGGATTCGAGCCGTCTCTGGCCGCGGAGATGCCCACTGCCAACGCCGACGCGACAGTCTGGACGGTCAAACTCCGCGACGGGGTCACCTTCTCCGACGGATCGACCTTCGACGCCGCCGACGTGGTTGCCACGTACAAGGCGATCCTCGATCCCGCTTCCGCCTCCGAAGCGCGTTCGTCGTACGACATGATCAGCGATGTCGTGGCCGTCGACGACAACACAGTCGAGTTCCGCCTCGCGTACTCGTATGCGCCCCTGCTGACGAAAATGCTGATCGGCATGGTCCCGTCGGAATCCCTCGCGACACCCGGACTTGCCGCCGAATCGCCGTTGAACACCGCGCCTGTCGGTACGGGTCCGTACACACTCGTCGATCTCTCACCGGATCGAGCGGTCTTCGAGGCGAACGAGAACTACTGGGACGGTGCACCGGAGATCAAGAAGCTCACTCTCCTCTACGTTCCGGACGACAACACCCGCGCCCAACGTATGGTGTCTGGCGAGATCGACGGAACCAATCTCCCTCCACTGCTTGCCAATACGTTCTCGGGCAAAGACAACATGTCGGTGACTGCCCATCAGTCAGCGGACTGGCGCGGTCTCTCACTTCCGACGAACAATCCCGTGGCAGGCGACAAAGCCGTACGGATGGCGCTCAACCTCGCCGCCGATCGCCAGTCGATGATCGACAACGTCCTGGGCGGACACGGCCGCGTCGCCGCCACTCCGATCCCCGAGGTCTACGGCGATTCGTACAACCCGAACGCAACCTTCGCCTACGACCCGGCCGAGGCCGAGCGAATTCTCACCGAAGCGGGCTGGATCGAAGGTGCCGACGGAATCCGTTCGAAAGACGGTCAGCGGGCGCAGTTCACGATCATGTACAACTCCGTCGACACCGTTCGACGTGATCTCGCTCAGGCATTTGCCTCCGATGCTCTCGCTGTCGGCATCGAGGTGGATCTCGAAGCGCTCTCCTGGGACCGCATAGACCCTCGAATCAACCAGGATTCGACGCTGCTCGGTGGTGGAGACGAACCTTTCGATCCAGACACGCAGGCGTACGACGCGCTGAACTCGAAGTACATAGCGCCCGGGGTCGGCAGCATCTACGACAACGCCAGCGACTACTCCAATCCAGCAGTCGACGCAGGCCTGGAAGTAGGACGCCGCAGCCTGGATCAGGCAACGCGTGACGCCGCGTATCGCGACGTGCAGCAGGCATACGTCGAGGATCCCGGATTTGTCATCCTCGTATTCCTCGACCATACGTACGTTTCGAAGGATTCGGACTGGCAGATGTCCGGACCTGTACTCGAGCCACACTCACACGGTGTGACCTGGGGCCCGTGGTGGTCACTGCAGACGTGGGCCAGAGGGCAATGACAGCGGTCGACGTTCGGGTAGACGCGCGGCAATCGCTCGACCACCGTGGCAACTCCCGCCGAAAGGCCATCCTCACGATGGTCGGTCGGCGGGTGTTGTTCATCGTGCCGGTGATCGCCGTGGTGTCCGCGGGACTCTTTGCCGCCGCCGCGATCTCACCGTTCGATCCACTTGTCGGCTACCTGGGCACGCGATACATGACGACCAGCGACGCGGACAAAGCGTTGATCGCCGATCAGATGGGTTTCGACAACCCCTGGTACAGCACGTACTGGAATTGGCTCCAGGGCGTGTTCACCGGTGATCTCGGGATCTCCAGATCGTTCAATCAGCCTGTTTCCCAAGTTATCTCCGAGCGTCTGCCATGGACCCTGCTGCTGGTCGGTATCTCACTCCTCATCGCGATTCTCGCCTCGCTGACACTCGGTGTTCTCGCCGGAATCCGCAGTGGAGGATTCTTGGACAAGACCGTGTCCGGGCTGAGCGTCGTGGTCCAAGGACTTCCGCCGTTTGTCTTGTCGCTGGGTGCCATCGCGCTCTTCGCGTTGACTCTCGGTTGGCTCCCGGTCGCCGGACTGACCGACGGGGGTGCCAATCCTACACCGGGACAGGTGATCCGGCACTTGGTCCTACCGGTGACGGTCCTCTCCATCTCGCAGATGCCGTGGCTCCTACTCGCGGTCCGAGAATCCGTCGTGGGTTCGAAAAGTGAGGGATTTGTCGCGGGCGCCGTAGCACGCGGAATCCCGACGCCGACCATCACGAAACGCCACATACTGCCGACCTCACTGGCGCCTTTCGTGAACATCGTCGGCGTGCGACTGCCCGAGCTGATAGTCGGGGCAGTGCTGGTGGAAGAGGTCTTCAGTTGGCCAGGGATCGCCGGCGCCATCGTCTCGTCAGCCCGTGACCTCGACATGGCACTGCTCGCGTTCCTCACCGTCGGTACGACATTGACGGTCATGCTCGGCTCACTGATTGCCGACGTCCTCGTTGCAGTACTCGACCCGAGAGTGAGTACCGATGGCTGAACGACGCTTCAAGATCGCCGTCGGCGTGCTGATCCTCGTGGCGCTGTACGCGGCGTTGGTCCCATGGTTGGCCGACGTCGACGACCGAGTCACAGACTTCTCGGCGGCTCGCCTGGCTCCGTCGTTCGATCACCCGTTCGGAACTGACTCGGCGGGCCGAGATCTATTCGTGCGCATAGCTGCAGGCATCAGAACCTCACTTCTGATCGCACTCGCCTGCGCGCTGCTCGCCACGGTGATCGGCGTCGCCGTCGGCACTACGGCCGGACTGGTCGGCGGCTGGGTGGACAGGTTCGTCATGCGCGGCACCGATGCCGTCAACGCACTCCCCCACCTGTTGCTCGGCATCGTCATCGTCGCGATGTTCCGTGGAAGCATTGCCGCCATCGTGCTTTCGATCGCACTGACCCACTGGACCCAAGTGGCCCGGATCATCCGCTCCGAGATCTTGAGTCTGCGCGAGCGTCCCTACATCGACGCCGCCATTCTCGCGGGAGCCAGTCGACGTCACGTGATCATGCGCCACCTCGTGCCGGCGACGGCGCCACAGGCTTTGATCGCAGTCGTTCTCCTGCTGCCCCACGCCGTCTGGCACGAATCGACGTTGTCCTTCCTGGGATTCGGCCTTCCCCCGCACAAGCCCAGTCTCGGGACGCTTCTCGAAGAGGCACGCAGTTCTCTGCTCCTCGGCGGTTGGTGGACGCTGGCATTCCCCGCCGCAGTTCTCGTGATCGCCACCGTCGCAGTTGCCGTCGCCGGTTCGGCCCTGCGGTCGATGCTCACGCCCCCTCGACCTTCGGAGTTGCGACTGTGAACCACGGCCTGCGCATCGAATCTCTCACCGTCAGGATCCCTCTACTCGGAGGATCGGTAGTTCACGCTGCGAGCGACATCGACCTCGACGTTCCAGCCGGCACGGTGACCGCACTTGTCGGGGAATCGGGGTGTGGCAAGTCGATCATCGCCACCTCGGTCATGAACATGTTGCCGCCGAATGCTTCTCGAACCGGAACGGTCACCGTCGGAACACCGGACCTCGAGATCGACGTCTTCTCCGGCACCGCGTTCCGTGGGCGGCACGTGGCTCTCGTTCCACAATCCGCCGCAACACATCTCACCCCCGTCCGGACTGCGCGATCGCAACTACAGGAGACGATCGACGCACTCGGCAGCGATCACACTTGCGATGCCTTGGCACTTCGCGTCGGACTCGATCCGTCGGCCCTGGACTGCTACCCGCACGAACTGTCGGGCGGCATGGCGCAACGCGTGGCCATTGCCGGTGCGCTGGCCGGGAATCCGTCGGTGATCGTCGCAGACGAACCCACCGCCAACCTCGACCGTGAACTCACCGACCACGTCATGGGATTACTTCGAGAGTGCGCGGACGCCGGAGCTGCGGTCCTGCTCATCACCCATGACCTGGCATCCCTTACCCGCAGCGGTGTCGCTGATCGACTTGCCGTCATGTACGCATCACGCATCATGGAGACCGGTCCGGCCGCGCTGGTGTTCAAAGATCCGCTTCACGATTACACCCGAGACCTTCTCGGCGCCTTACCTTCCAGAGGTTTGACTCCCATGCCGGGATCGCCACCGCAACTCACCGATCTCCCCGAGGAGTGCGTCTATCACCTACGACGCCCGGAGTCGAAACAATCCGGTGGCCCGACCGAACTCGTCACATTGGGTGACCGCACGTACCGAACGCTGCGGAAGGTGGGCTGACATGAGTCTGCAAGCTCTGGGAATCACCAGCGGTTACCGTCGCAACCGGCCAGTTCTCGAGAACGTCTCGCTCGAGATTCCGTCGGGAAAGCTGATCGGCCTGACCGGGCCTTCGGGCACCGGAAAATCAACACTTGCAAGGATTCTCGCTTCGCTGGATGCACCGTGGTCAGGCGAAGTGCGGATCGACGGATCACCCGTTGTGGGTACCAAATTCTCGGTACCCGCGGCACTACGCGGCACGGTGTCCATGCTGTTTCAGTCACCTCGCGCATCGACCGACCCTCGGCAGACGCTCGCCTCGATCATCGGCCAACCCGGTGACATTGCCAGTAGGTCAATCGATGTGGCCGCGCTGGCAGCAGAAGTGGGCCTCACTCCCGATCTCTTGTCGCGCAGACCACACCAGGTGAGCGACGGCCAACTACAGCGCGCCTGCCTGGCGAGATCGCTGGCGCAACAACCGAAATACCTCATCTGTGACGAGGCGACGGCGATGCTCGACGCCGCCACGACGGCCGCGCTCATTCGGTTGATCGAGAGTCGCGCCGCCGAAACCGGCGTCGGCGTATTACTCATCAGCCATGATCGCGAATTACTCGGCGCCTGCTGCGACGTGGTCCACGACCTCGACAGTATCAGCGCTTAGCCCCTGCGAAATCAACTCTTGACTCGAACACGTGTTCGAGTATGATTTGGGGAGGGGATCGGGGGATTCAATGAGCGTCTTGTTGTCGGATGTGGTGTCGGGTTCTGCGGTGGGGTTACGCGGACGCCTGTGGCAGTTGACTGCTGCCGAGTTGCGCGCTGCTGCTGTCGAAGCGAGTGCGGAGATTCTGCGCCTCGAAGCCGTGCGTGTGGCCGTGGTCGACGAACTCTCGTTGCGCCCGGATGATCAGGTGATTGCCAGCCGCGGTGTGGGGTCGTGGTTGGCGGCCAACACGATGCTGCAGGTTCGGGACGGGAAGAAGATCGCCGCGCTGGGTGCAGCGTTGCGGCCGTTTCCGGCGGTGGCTGCTCGGTTCGATTGCGGGGACTGCTCCTTCGAGCATGCCGTGTTGATCGTGGCGTTCTGTGAATCGCCGCCGAAGGGGATGCCGGAGGAGGCATTACCGAAGTGCATCGATTTGTTGTTGGCTGCGGCATCCGGTGTCGAGGCCACGACCACGAAGGTGCGGAATGTAATCGCGACCTTGGAGCGGTTGTTCGAGTCCGATGAGATCCCGCCCGCCGAAGACATCGACCGGAACGAGCTCCGGATCGCCTCGACATTGAACGGTCGAGTGGTGGTGCGCGGCGATTTCGACGCTCTCACCGGGGAGATGTTGCTGTCGGCGTTGTCGAATTTGACGATGCCCACCCCGGCACCGGATGGAACGCCGGATTCTCGGTCGGCGGCGAAACGGACGGCGGACGGGTTCACCGAACTGATCCGCCGCTATCTGGACTGCGCCAAGACCGGTACCGATGGTGGTCAGCGTCCGCACGTGAACGTGCACATCAACGCTCGTGATCTCGCTGAGCATCGGGACTGCGCCGCGACACCCTCCACTGCTGATGGTGAAGCGTCTGCGTCGGATCTCGATGTCGGGCACATGCCCTGGCTCGGACCACTGTCCGTATCGCAGACCAGGCTTCTCGGGTGTGACTGTTTCCTGTCCACGGTTCTGCTCGACGATCACGGCGCACCGCTCGATGCGAAACCAGGAAAGAGGTTGGTCAACGCCGAACAACGCGTCGCGTTGATCGCCCGAGACAAGGGCTGCGCCTTCCCCGGCTGCACGTGCGTACCCGCCTGGACCGATGCGCACCACATTAAGCACTGGGCCAACGGTGGCCCGACGGTGATGAACAACCTGGTCCTGCTGTGCCGTTCACACCACCGACTGATGCACCGCAAATCCGGGTTCGTCGGGAAATGGGAAATCCGCATCGGTGTCG
>NZ_CAURKP010000126.1:0-15731 GCF_963525155.1 uncultured Rhodococcus sp. | reverse complement strand
CCCCCCGCCGCGGGTGCACGGACCCAACTATGCCAATATTCTGAGCTTAAAATCACCGGGGGGGCGCTTTAATAACCCGGGGGTGTTAAAAAACGGCGCACAGCAGGTTCAGCGAAGGGCGTACTTCTTTGCTAATTCGGTGTTCTTGGTCGCGCGCTCGGTAAGGAAGGCGAATGCCAACCCGAGTACGAGCCAGAGCGTCGCCTGCGTAGCGAGCGAGGAAAGTCGGAACTCCCACAGCAGCGTTGCCGGGAAGTCCTCGCCCACCTCGTTGATGCCGGGAAGCGAGACGTAACCGATCGCGACGATCACCAGGAACGCAGCCACCGGAGCAGCGATGCGCACGCTGAGGAACTCGTGCCCGGAAACTGCCTTTGCCGCCGCTGCTGCCGCGGTGACGGACAGCAGCCCGAGAATCACGGCGGCCAGCCACAGCAGTGTGCGCTGGTTGATGGTGTCGGGATCTCCGACGGCCGGCGGATTGGCCGGGTACTTGAAAAAGGGGACGGCCTCGATCGCCAGCCAACCACCGACGGCGATGGTGATCGCCAACAACGGCCCGGACATTCCGGTGAGTCGTCGAGCGTAATTGGCAACGACCGAGAAGATCGCCCCGAGTGCCAGTCCGGCAAGCGCCGTGGCCAGGAACAGCCCGGCGCGCTGCCCGTCGCGGCTCACCAGTGGTTCTTCTTCGTCACCGTGCGAATGCCCAGCGGCTTCGCCGGAAACCTCACCGGTGGCGCTGTTGGCTTCTTCGATCGCAATGGCAGCGTTGACGTGCGGTTCACCCAGCACGAATGCAACTCCGCCGGCAAGGATGCCTGCGATCAAACCAGCCAACAAACCACGAATGAGAAGCTTCGTGAAATTGTCGACTAGTGGCACGGCAGGCCCATCAAGTGTCGACCGTCGTGCATCAATTCATGCATGTACATGCCGGTGCGAGAGATAGCGCCCTGGTCGAATCCGACCAGGTAGAGAGCCAGCATCGCGAACAGAACTACTGCAGCGGCGAGGAAAGCAAGACGAGTCGAATCGATCGACGTATCGGGAGAATAGGCGAGAGCCATCGAAGCCTCCTGGGATTTTCGCGTCCCCTAGGTCCATGCGATGGCCGAAGTGTCTGGCTGTCGAAATTGTCGTGCCGAAAAAGGCACTTCACCTCGAATTACAGTGGCGCGACCGCTCCGGGCTTTCACCGGATTCCTGTCGGACCATCGCGTTTACATGCGAACTTTTGCACTACAGCCCGCACCGTGTCAACGCGTAAGCCGAGATGACCGTCGATTGTGCCCGCCAAGGCGGGCACAATCGCTCGAGATCAGCTCTTTGCGACGACGTCCAGGACAACTTCGAATTCGAGCAACGACGCACCCGAAGCGACGGGCTTCGCGCGCTCGCCGGAATGGGCTTCACGGGCGGGGCCGTCACGCCAATCGGCGAACGCCTGCTCGGACTCCCATTGGGTCACCACGAAGTAGCGGCTCTCACCGGCGGTGGGGCGGAGGAGTTGGAATCCGAGAAAGCCCGGGGAGTTCTCGACTGCATGAGCGCGTGCTGCGAAGCGCTTCTCCAGTTCGGGGCCGGCGCCCTCGGGGACCTCGATTGCATTGATCTTCACGACTGCCATGCAAGCGACATTACCCGCGCACCTTCACCGCGTACCGTGACACTCGTGTTGCATGACGAAGGTGGAACGGGACAACCGATTCTGTTGTTGCACGGCCTCATGGGCAACTCCCGAACGTGGCGTCGCCATGTGCCGTGGATCCGCGAGTTCGGCCACGTCTACACCTTCGACGCTGCCGGTCATGGCAGGCCGGCGCCAGCGGCACTGACTACCGAGGCATTCGTCGAGGACCTGACATCGGCCGTTGCGTCCATCGAGGAGCCGATGATCGTGATCGGTCATTCGATGGGGGCTCTGCATGCGTGGTGCTTCGCCGCCGCGCATCCCGAAAAGGTTTGTGCGCTGGTCCTCGAAGACATGGCCCCGGACTTTCGTGGACGCACCGCTGCGGACTGGGCGCAGATGATCTCGGCGTGGCCGCAGCCGTTTGCTTCCGAGGAGGCGATGAAGGAATTCTTCGGCCCTGTCGCCGGCCAGTACTTTCTCGATTCTTTCGACCGCCGCGACGACGGGTGGTACCTGCACGGCGACGTGTCGACCTTCCGCGACATCTCGGAGGAGTGGGGCACGAGGCATTTCTGGGATCAGTGGAAGGCGATCGAGGTGCCGACCTTGCTGATCGAGGGAGAGTTCACCATCACCCCTGAGGGACAGATGCGAGAGATGGCCGAGAGGGCGGGAACTCGGTACGTACGTATTGCCGATGCAGGCCACCTGGTCCACGACGATCAACCGCAGCGCTATCGCGAAGTGGTGACGGAATTCCTTCACACGGTGAGCTGACTTCGGATCGACGCGCCCACCTGCTCCAGCTCGACGGCTCGCCTGGCGAGGAGTCCGGCAGCGAACTTCGCTTTGTCACCGCGATGGCGGGGGACGATGTGCAGGTGCGAGTGGAACACGGTTTGGCCCGCTGCACGCCCGTCGTTGACGAGAAAGTTGACTCCGTCAGCGGCGATGTCGCAGCGGCGTAGAGCTCCGGCGATGAGCGTGCCGACGCGGAACATCTCTGCGCCTTCGTGACTTTCGAGAGCATCGAGGTTCTCTGCATGACGCTTGGGGACCACCAGGGTGTGTCCGCGACTCACCGGCCGTGCATCGAGGAATGCGAGAGTTGTCTCGCTCTCGTGAACGAGAATCGCCGGCTCGGTCAGCGCGACGATCTTGCAGAAGACGCAGGAATCGGTGCTCATGCCTACAGAATGTAGTCCGAAATCAGATCCGACCCCGGACTACAGCAGGCGCAGTTGGCGTGCCCTCGTGATCGCTTCGTTTCGATTGTGTACGTCGAGCTTCTTGTAGAGAGTGCGCAGTTGAGTCTTGACGGTGTTGACGGACACGTACAGTTTGTCGGCCATCGCAGCCGACCCCATGCCGAGCGCCAGGAGTGAGAGGACTTTCTGTTCGCGTTCGGTCAGCTCCACGATATGTACGAATTCCGGAAATGATTCCGCAGGAGCCCTTTTCGAGAATTCGGCGAGTGCACGCGATTTCGTTTCGGCCATCGATTCGATTTTCTCGACGTCCGCCGATGCGATGGTCGCGAACGAACGTAGAAGTCCGGTCTGATCCGCGATGCTGCACGCTCTGGACCACTCCTGAGAGGCGAGGCGTGGCTCACCCAGCTCGGAGTGTGCAACCGCTTGCACCAGAAGCGATTCCATCTGTGCCCGCGGATAGGATACGCCAGACCAGTCGAACTGGTGACACAGCGCCACCGCGGCCTCGTTCTGGCCGATCCGCTGACGCAAACGTGCCACCGACGTGAGCGTCCACGGATTGGCGGCAGGATCGATGATCTCCTTGGCCAGTGCTACGGCATTGTTCCCCTGTCCGAGAGCGAGCAAGAGATCGATCTCTGCGGATTGCAACAGAGGAAGCGCGAAGGATGTAGCCGTGTACTGCTTGGAATGTGCTTCGATCGCATTGTGGAGCAACAGTAGTGCCGCAGTGTGGTCGCCGGAGGTCAAGGCGAATTGGCAATGCGCATAGACGACGAATGCCCACAGTTCCTCGGTGTCGGACGGAAGACCGAGTTCGGTCAATGCGAGACGTGCGTCGTCGAAGTCGAGTGTGTCGAGAGCAGTGAGCGCCCGTGCTGTCAGGCCGGCGATCTTGACCACAGGTTCGAGCCAACCGCCGGGGTCCGGATGCTTCTGTTCGAGTTCGGACCAGTGTGTGGCCTGCCGCGGCTCACCAGCCAGCGCCCAATTCAGGGCGGCACTTCCCGCAGAGTTACGAGCGATGAAGTCGACTCCATGAGACAGGGCGCCGTGGTACGCCATTCGTGCCTTGATCGTGGATTCTGTGAACCTGCCGCTCAATTGAAAATTGATCGCCCATTGAAGTCGCATCAGAGGGAGCTGTGCGCTGACCGCTTCCGGGTTGTTCTCCAGCGCACTGCGACTGAGATGAGACAGGCGCCTGGTGGTTTCTGCTGCGAGCCCGTACTCGCCTGCCATCCTGAGCATGATCGATTGAACGCAGGCAATGCTCAAGGCGTCCTTCGCGCCGGCTTCAGCGCCGAGAGCCCACAGTTCTGCCGGCGATTCGGGTAGCAAGTCGACTACCGTCGAGCGCTCGCTCGGATGCATCGTGAACAGTGCGCGCCCCGCCTCCACGGCAGAGTGTTTGTCCGCAGCTTCCGCCGGAATCCGTTGGAGGGCGGAGCGAACCGAGTCCAGGTTATGCACGATCATCGTCACCCAGTGTTGTTCGACGATGTCTACTGCCAGGGTCCAGTTCTGTGCCTCGACAGCGTAGTCCAGCGCCGACGCGTGATGACCTTTGTCGAGTCGATTGTGAGCGAGGAATGAAAGACGTTGCGAAGGATCGATTCCCGCGCGGGTGTGGTGCGCGAGTATCGATCGTCGAATGGCGGGAGGCAGCTTCCATTTTTCGTCGGCTTCGGTCTCGACACGCGACAACACGCCAACTGTCTCCAGCGTCACCAGTCGCGCGCGAATCTCATGAACGGTTTCGGCGGCGTCGGGGCGCTGGGACTCGAACAGCATTGCGGCGATGTCGACGGTGATCGATCGACCAAAGGCGGTCGCGAGTAGGAACTCATGCTGCTTTACGCGCTCAGCGGCGGCGAGAACGGAATCAGTCACGTAATCGTCTATCGCTTGCACGATGTTCATATCGATCTCCCGCTCACGGTTGCTGTCGCGTGAGTTCCGGACAGCGGGGACTGCGGCGCGAACCAACGCGGGCAGCCCACCCGTCAGGGATGTGATTTGTTCTGCATCGCCCTCAGCCGTATGCACCCCCGCCTGTTCCAGCAATTGGGCGGTATCGGCTGTCGTGAACAACAGCTCATCGGCGCCGATGACCTCGTGAGCCGTGTCGAGAAGGTACGGCTCGGCGAACATACCGAATCCCGAGAGCGTGACCACGAGGTCCAGGTTGTGGCAGAGGGCGAGGAGTTCGATCAACTGATCGTCCAACTCTGGTTCCGATATCAGATCCGGCCTGATCAGCACGAGCAGCACGGGGCGGCTGAGGGCGTTCAGGGATTTGGCGACAGCGGTGAAAGGATCGGCGAGATCGTCGACGTCGGGCAGTGCGATTCCGGCAGCGTGGATTCGATCGAGGACAACGGCCCAGAAATCTTCGAGTGTCGACGAGGGCCGTGGGGCCGAGACCCAGACGAGTATTCGTTCGGATGCCAAATGGGCGCGCAGCCACGAGGCGATCAACGACGATTTCCCGTGGCCGTTCGGTGCACGGACGATGGTCAGAGCGGCACGCCGGTCAAGTCTTTCGAAGAGCGCTTGCCGGGGAATCGACGTCGCGAGAGTGCGCCTTTCGGGAATAGCTGCCCAGTCGTGGCCGTCCATCCCGAGCATCAACGCGGACCCTTTCTGCTCTTCACGCCCCACGCTTATCGGCGGTTTTGGGCGGATTGTCTCGATCCATCTATCTACAGGGAGGAGCGTAGCTGGTGCGAATCCAGAGCGTGCCATCCCGGGCAATTCACCCGGGAATTCACCCCGGCTGAGAGAAGTTCACCCACACAATCACGCCGTCACCATTGGCTTTCGAGTCCCTCGAGCGACTTCTATTGAACGTAGCTCGGGATTCGCCAAATGTGGCCGCGAGCGCCTGTCGGAGGCCCGAGAGTCAGACATCGAAGGAGCGTCGTGAGAACTCGTCTGTCAGAGGTGCGGTCGAAGGCCGTTGTCGTCGGACTCCGGCCGAGAGCGTGGCGCCGAGGAGTGCGAGGTATCGGCATAGTTGTCGTGACCGGAGCTCTGGTGGTCGGCGCTGCTGCGCTCGGCTTGCTGCCGATGCAGTCGGATGTTCGATTGGCGGCCGAGGGAGAGTTCGTGCCTCCCTTCACCGTCGAGCTGACGGCGATTGACGGTGCACCGCCCTTCGATCCCGCTGACGGTCCAGGGCTCGATTCGGGACCGTCCAACGGCATTGTCCGAGAGGGTGATCCGGTGACGTATGTCATCGACATCGGTGTCCGGGGCAACCCGCTCTCCGACGTGGTCGTGCAACTTCCGGTGCCTCGAGGTTTCGTTCTGCCGTCCGTGCCTGACTACTGCGGAGACGGCTCGGGTGTCGACGAGGTCGGATTACATTGCCTGATAGGCAATCTGGAAGCGGACCGGTACTTCACCCGAACGGCGACGATGACTGCGGGAAAGCGGGAAGACGCCGACGGTCTACCGATCGCTGCACTGGTCACCGCAGATCGGGGGGCGGTTCGCGTGCGGTCGGGCGATGTCACGGTGCGGGTGGCGACCACCCCGGGAGTGTGTGATCCGTACGGGATTTCTGTTGGTGGTCAGAGAAGCCAGTGGGCTGCTGTCTCGGCAGATGGACGAATCTCAGGTCTGGTGACATCGGGTATCTCGGAGGCGGTGGTGATCAACGGCGTCGATCAATGCGGGCACGCGACAGCGCGGACGGTGAAACCGTTCGAGGGTCACTTCTCGTTTGTCGGACTGCTACCGGGGACGTATCGCGTCACGGTCGACGGCCGAGCGCCGGTGGACGTGGTGCTGGAACCAGGTGCAATGGCGGTCGGTGGCCTGACGTTCTGATACAGCTTCGCAGGAATGGCAACACTCGTAACAGTCAGTAGCAGTCAATGGAGGATCCAGTGCGTGAAAGCCTGGGCGTTGTATTCGAAAATCAGTCAATTTCAACAGCTCTCGTAGATGCAGACACGCCCCTCCTGGGCTCGATCGACGAGTTCCGTCACCCCTGGGGTGCAGACGGGACTGTTCCCTCTCCGCAAGCGTCGGCGCGCGCACTCGCCTCCGCGGCCGAGGTCGCCACCGGCCGAGCCCTGCGCTCGAATCTGTGCCCCACCGTCGTCGGAGTGATGTGCGAGCGTGCGGACGTGCGCGACCTTGTCTCGGATTCGTTGTCCTCCAGTCCTTTCGAGAACGTCGAGTTGGTCAACGGTCTCGACGCACGGCTTGCCTACTTGCGGACGGTCGACGCTCTCATTGGTGTTTCGCCGATTCTCGCGTTCTGGCCGGACGGCAGTGAGACCGTGATCGCGGCCGTCGACCCGAGAGCAGGCGTCGTGGACTCGGCGCATCGTTACGACACGGCCGAGTTGCTTGCGGACAGCTCGACATTTGCTGCGACATTGGATCTCCTCGTCGCCGAACGAGACCCTGTACCCAAGATGCTCGTCGCGATGCTCGTGAAGGAAGACTCTCGGCAGCCGTCCGCGGAAGCCGCTGAACTGGCAGGTCTCGGCTTCCTGTTTCTCGGCGAGAGCGCCCAACTGGCGATAGGGGCTGCGCTGGTAGCGGCCGATCGCGGAAGCGAAGTTCGGTCCGGTGGCGGCATGGCCGTCCGGCCCGTCAACAGGGTCCGGTGGGCGGCGGCAATAGTACTGCCGCTTCTACTCATGTTGACGGGGTTGCTGATCGCGCTGTCCCCAGACGGGTCGCGCGCGGTATCCACGGATAGCCCGAACATCGGCGCCGAGTCGGCGACCTCCACCAGCGGGCCCCCGCCCGGCGCTGCCCTACAGATTCCGACACTTGCGCCTTGCGATCCAGTGGTGCCTGCCGTTCCTGCTGTACTTCGGCGTTCTGATCCGGAAGTCGCACCGCTCCAGACCGACGAACCCACAGCCGAAGAATGCACTCCGCTGCGAGTCGGCTAAGCCGTACCCTCTCCGGCCAGCGCAAACAGGCCGTCGGCGGTCTGCTCGACCAGTCCGTCGACCAGCAGTGAATGCAACGCACGGTCACGCTGACCCGGATCGGTTGGCCAGGCGATGTCGAGTTGCGCGCGCTCGACCGGACGGTGACTCTCGCGAAGAACGGCCATCAATTTTCCACGAACCTGGCGATCTGTGCCCGCGAACTTCTGCACCTTCTTGGGTGGTCCGGTGTGTGCCGGTTTGCCAGAAGCGACCCACGCGCAGTTCGGCAAAGGGCAGTTCTCGCAGTTCGGGGTCCGCGCCGTGCAGATCAGTGCACCGAGTTCCATGAGAGCTGCGCTGTAGGTGGCGGCGCGCGCACGCGTCCTCGGCAGCAGCGCCGCGACGTCGGCGAGGTCTCGCGTGTTGGACGGGTTCCCGGGTTCCGCATTGCCGTGGACGGCTCGCGCAACTACGCGTCGTACGTTGGTGTCCACCACAGGCACTCGCTGTCCGTAGGCGAAGCACGCCACGGCGCGGGCGGTGTACGAACCGATTCCCGGTAGGGAGAGCAGAGTGTCGACGTCTTCCGGCACCACGTCGCCGTGCTCGGCAGCCAGGACGCCCGCGCATTCGTGTAACCGCAGCGCGCGGCGTGGATAACCGAGTTTGCCCCACGCGCGAAGCACTTCTGCCTGGCTCGACGCTGCCATCGCCGACGGTACCGGCCAGCGCTCGACCCACTCTTCCCAGATTGGCGCAACGCGCACCACCGGCGTCTGCTGGAGCATGATCTCGCTCATCAGGATCTGCCAGGCACTGACGCCCTCGCGTCGCCACGGCAGGTCGCGAGCCGTCTCGGAGTACCACTTCAGCAGCACCGAAGATTCCACTGCCACTGCTACCGACACACTCCTCGAACCTGCGCTCCCGGTCGACGAAGGAGACGTCGACTTGTGGGGCCACTTTATCGGCAGTCGCCGACACGGCTGTCTTTGACGCCCGACCGCCGGGTCACAACAACTGCACGTTGCTCAGTTTCCACTCGCCGTCCTCGCGGACCAGCGAAAGTTGCATCCGGTTGCGGTCGATTCTCGGATCGGGGGAGTTGGTGTTCGTGATCGTCTGATCGAGGAACACGAGCACCTCGGCGTTGTCGCGATCACTGCTCGCCAGCCCGGCTGAAATGATCTGAGCGGACGAGGTCGCCTGATACTGCACGATCATGTTCTGCAGGTTGGCTGCCACCTGGGCGTACTGACCGGCGAATTCGCCGACAGAATTGTCACGGACCACGGAAAGATTCTGATCGAGGTTCTGGAAGTTGTACGTCGCAAGATCAGTGGCGAATTGCCGTCCGCTGTCCAGGGCGCTGGTACGCGCGTTTTCGTCGACCGATTTCTGCCAGGTCGCGAATGCGCCCCATCCGAGCGCCGCGACCACGACCAGGGCGCCGGCAACGATCGCTACGGTCTGCTTGCGAAGCCGCTTGGGCTTGTCGACGATTGTGGGCGTCTGGGGTTCGGTTGTCTCGGTCATTGCGTTCCTTGTACTAGTAGTGCGGCAAACGAGTTGTCACCGAGAACGGTGTTCTGACCACCGTTGAGGCCCAGACGAATCGACGTTCCGTCACCGGCTGCGACCGTTCCGAGGGCAGGATCGTATTCAGCAACCCCGTCGATCGTTCCAGTTCCGGTGGGGACGTTCTGCGAACCGCGATTCTGGATCCGGCCCGACTGGTCCGCGCAGTGTTGGTTCTTGTCGAGCGTGGTCGGTGAGGTGTCCTGTACCGATCGCCGGGGCGTGTCGTAGATACAGACCGGTCCGAGTGCTGTGATCAGATCAAGCTGTGCCCGTCCGTCTTTGACGATACTTCCGAACTTCTCGAATCCTTTGGGCACCACCACCAACAAGGCATCGACGGCGGGCATCCGTGCAGTGACGATCTGAGTGGAGACGAGAGAATTGGCCAACAGCAGACTGAACGGCTCACGACTCTGTTCGATGAGAGGCAGTATCTGATTGTCGAGAACACTCGGGCTTCGATCGAGGAGTGTGCGCAGTTGCGGATCGGAGTTTCGTACCTGATCTGTCAATTGGCGAAGTGTGAGTGCAACTTCGGGAAGAGCGTCAACATTTTCCTCGTTCGCAGTGAACAGTGAGCGCGAGTTCTCGACGAGTGTGTTGACACGCGGTTGATCGGATTGGACAGTGCGCGCGAGCACGTCGAAGTTGTCGACGAGCGCCTGCAGATCCGGACCCAATCCGTTCAATCCCTCGCCGAGTTCGTGCGAGAGGGTTCGCAGGTCTGCCGGATCGACGGTGTCGGCAGCAGCGTTGAAATTCGCAATCACGGTTCCCAACGCGACCGGGATCGAAGTGCGCTCAGTCGGAACAACGGAACCTTCAACCAGATACGGGCCGCCGTCGGTCTGCGAGGACAACTGAACTTTCAATACCGGAACGGCGGTGTCCTGGCTGATGGCCACATGCGAATCGTTGGGGATCTGTTTGTCGGCGGCGATGCTCAACGTCATCACGACGAGGTCCTGGGCAGAGTCCACCTCCACCGACTCGACGTCGCCGACGGTGACTCCGCGATAGGCCACTTCCGAACCGGGAGCGATTCCGGCCGCGTTCTCCAATTCGACGGTGACCGAGAAGGTTCCGGTGAACGGATCTCCGGCACCGACTTGCCGGAGTACGTACGTCGTGCTGACCACCGCGATGAGGAGAAAGGCGGCGATCTCGAAATAGACGGTTCGGTTCTTCATCGCGTTCCTCCTTGCAGGGGTGTCGTGATCGGCAGTTCCCGATCGGAGGCGGGCACAGGTGGCAGTGGCGGTGCGGCGCCCGGGATTATCTCGTTGAGCACTCCGGTCACGGTGCCCTCGACATCGACGTCGAGGTCGATGTTCACGTAATCGCCTGGGCTGGCACGCTCGAGGAGCACTCTTGCGTTGTCCAGGTTGGCCATCGTCTCACCCAGTGTCGGCCCCATTGCCGAGAACTGGTCGAGGATGGGTGACAGTCGTCCGGTGATCTCGGAAATCTGGTCGGCCGACTGGTCGAGTACGGAATTGGTTGCGGTACTGAGCCGATCGGTTTCGTCGAGTAGATCGAGGAGCGGTTGTCGTTGGTCGGCGATCACGCCCAATGCGGGTGTGAGTGTGCGCAAGCCTTCGTCGATGGTGGCGCTCTCGTCTCCGATCAGAGCGCTGAGCCGGTTCAGTGAATCCAGTGCCGAATTGATCGATTCCTTTCGGTCGTCAAGTGTTCCGAGAAAAGTGTCAAGGCGTGCAAGCAGATCGCGGATCGTCTCCTCCCTGCCGTCGAGAATCTGATCAGCCTCACTGACGATGTTCTTGACCTGCGCCAACCCACTGCCGTTCAACAGAGTTCCGACGGCGCCGAGCAGTTGTGCGACATCGGGTCCGCGCACGGTCTCCGATCGCTCGATGGTGGAACCTGGTTCGAGAATGGGGCCCGCTGGATCGACCGGAACTTCGAGGTTGACGAACGCATCGCCGATCGGGGTCGACAGTTCGATCCGAGCGCGGGTGCCGACAGGTAGTTCGATGTCCGACGCGATTTCGGTATGTACCACGGCTGCAAAGGTTTGCGCGCTCATCGACGTGACTCTGCCGACCACTGCCTGGCCGATCCGCACCTCGCCGCCGACGGGAAGTAACGACGCGTCGACGAATTCCATGTTCAGCGGGTACGACTCTCCTGGCAGACCGCGTCCGAGGGGGAGGTGCTGGAAGTTGAGACTGCAGCCGGTCAATGACGCCGCGATGACAAGTGCCACGACAACGCTCACCACGGACTTGTTCGACGCCATCAGTTGCCCCCACCGAGGATGCGTGCCAGGTCGGAGATGCCTGCCGAAGGAAATTCGATGGGATTGACGATTCCCGGCCCTGTGCACAGCGGTATCGGCATCTTCTCGCACAGTTCTCGCGTCGTGTCGAACTGTGAGAGATCGGTGGCGACGTTCAATCGTGCTCTGGCTCGGCCTTCTTCGGTGACGAGGTTGGCGACGTTCTCGAATCCCGTTGGTGCCGTTTCGATGATCTCGCGCAGTTGATCCTGTTTGGTCGCGACTGCACCGGCCAACTGTGCGAGCGTACCCAGATCGGCGGTGACCGCCTCGCCGTGTTCGGCGAGTAGCGCTGAGACCTGTCCGAGCAACGTGGTCAGGGAATCGAGCGCCCCGCTGATGTCTTCTCGCTGGGCGCTGAACGTGCGGGCGGTGACTGTCACCGAGTTCGACAGGGAGTCGACCTTGGTCTGGTTGTCCGCGATCAACTGCACGAGGGTGTTCAGGTTCTTCACCAGTTCGGAGATGTCGGGACTTGCACCCGCCAGTACCGAACTGGCCTGTGAGATGGACCGAACGGCATCGTTGAATGCTTGCCCGTTGCCGTCCAACGCGTGGGCGCCTTCTCCGATGAGGTCACCGATCCCGCCGCCGTCGGCGCCAGGGCCGAGCGCCACCGTCAATTCGTTCACCGATGCGGTGAGTTGGTCCCACGTCAGAGGGGAGTGAGTGCGTTCGAGAGGGATCACCGCGCCGTCGATGAGGAACTCACCGTCCTCGTAGCCGGGGCCGAGTTCGATCGTGCGGTCACTGATGACCGAGGGAGACAGGACCCAGGCCTGCGCGTCGGCAGGTATACGTGTTCCGGATGGCAGGCTCAGCGCCACTCGTACCCGGGACCCTTCCGGCGTGACGCTCTCGACCCTCCCGCTGGGAACTCCCAGAATCGTCACCGTGTTCCCGGTGAAAATAGCGTCGGTCGAGGTGAATTCGGCGGTGAGAGTGAGTCTGTGTTCGTCACGCGTGACGAACAAGACGGCACCGAACGCGCCGATCACTATCGCTGCCCGCACGGGGAGGTTCTTGACGGTCGTGGTCATCGACACCCCTGAACGAGCCCCACGACGCACAACCAGTTGTCCGGGATGAGGGTGGAGGGTGAGTTGAGGTCGAGCCAGTTGCCGTTACCGGTCGCGTTGGTGACGTAGCGGACGCTGGGGGCGAAGTTGTCGAGCAGTGTGGTCAGTGATTGTTCGTTCTCGGACAGAACTCCCGTCACCACGTGGATGTCTCCCATGACCGAGTCGACCAAAGCCTGGTTGTCGCCCAGGAACTGGGCAAGTGTGGTGCTCAACTGATTCAGGTCTTGTACAAGCGCATTCAGCACATCTCGCCGGTCGGCGATCGTGGACATCACCAGATCCGCATTCCCCAGAAGGGTTTCCAGAGTGTCCTTCTGCTCGATCAGTGTTGCGGTCGTCTGCTGCGCTCCGGTGAGAAGTGAACGGAGCGCAACGTCGTTGTCGTTGACTACTCCGGAGAGTGCGTCGATTCCCTCGAGTGAGCGGCGAATGAGTTCGGGATCGTCCGGTGAGTTGTCGGACACCACGGTCAGCATATTTCGCAGTTGTTGCAGATCAAGGTTTTCCGACGTGGATTGTGCTCCTCGACCGAGATCGTCGAGAGTGAACGGAACGCTCGTGTTCTCGATGGGGATGGTCGAACCTGCGGGTAACGAGCGCGATCCGTTCGGAGTGACGTCGAGCGAGCGTCGGCCGAGCAGAGTCGAGATCTTGATGTCCGCACGGGAGTCTTCGCCGAGAGTGACGCCGTCGTCGAGTCGGAAGGTGACTTCAACCGAGTTGCCGCTGACCACCAACGAGGTGACCACTCCGCTCGGGACTCCCGCGACGTTGACCGGATCGTCCTGCGTCAACCCGGTGGCGTTGGCAAAGACGGCGTGGTACTCGTTGGTCTTGACCTTCAAGATCAGTTGAGGGACAACGAGTGCGGCCAGAACCACACCGACTCCGACGAGGATGCAGATGATTCCGTTGCGGACCGGGTTCTTGACGGTGAGCCAGTTCATCGGCACACCGCCGAACGCTCGGGGCCGCCGAGAGTCACCGATTGGTCCAGCGCGCTGAGCCGGAAGTTGCAGATGTAGATGTTTGCCCAGCTTCCGTAGCTCATCGCGATCCCCAACTGGGTGAACAGTTGATCGAAAGCGGTGATACCGGTCGCCAGCGACTCACGGTTGTCGACGACGACGCTGGCCGACTGATCGATCGAAGTCAGCGCGCCAGCCAAGTCCGGTTCCACGCGCGTCACCAAGTCCTGAAGTGAAGAAGTCAGGGCGCCTGCGGAATCCACTGCGGCCGAGATCTGTTGGCGGTCCTGTGCCAAACCGCCGACCAGTGTGTCGAGCGTGTTGATCATCTCGACGAAGTTGGGTCGATTCGTCGTGGTCACGGTAAGGACCCGGTCGAGGTTGTTCAGTAGTTGGTCCAAGATCGCGTCCCGGGACGTCAAGTTCTCGGTGACGGCAACAGTGCGCTCCAGCAGGCTTTCGATGGTGGAACCTTGTCCTTGGAATACCTGGACGACCTGTGCGGCAAGCTCGTTGACTTCTGCGGGGTCAAGTGCGTCGAACAGGGGACGGAATCCGCCGAGGATGTCGGTGAGGTCGATCGCCGGCTGAGTCTGTTCCACGGGAATTGTGGCCCCGGGGGAGAGGTAGTTGCCTGTTGCGCGTTCGGCCTGTCCGTGTTCGATCGAAATTGTTCGCGCTCCCAACAGGTCTGCGTACCTCACCACAGCGCGACCGTCGGACGGAATACGTTGTGCAGATTCGAGTTCGAAGCCGACGACGGCTTGGTTGTTCACCAACTCGACGCTGTCGACGCGCCCTACTCGCACCCCGGCGATCTGAACATCGCTGCCGGTGACCAGGCCGGAGGCATTGACGAAGACGGCCCGGTACTGCGAACTCGACCCGGAGACGGGGTTGATCAGGGTGCTCACCACAACCACGGTGGCGAGAATCGACAGTGCAGCAAACACTCCGAACCTGATCAGAGATTTCTTCACGCTCATCCGCCCACCACCGTCGTGCCGCGAAATACCGGCCCCGCCACGAGAGTGTCCAAAGCTGTACCGCCTTGGGTAAGGGCCGAGATCAGGGACTGTTCGGCAGGGCTGCCGACCGGGCCGACGGTTCCGCCGAACGCGGTCGCGGCGGCAGGACAGTTGGGTCCGCGGGTTCCGTCGTACTGTGGGCAGTCGGTCTTTCCGTACGGATACAGATCTGTGACGGACAGCCGTAGATCGGTGCTGAGCCACGGACCATGCGCCAACGCGGGCGGGAGCTTGATCGTGAGATTGCGCAGGCCGTTGTAGAAGGTGGTGATGTGGTCCGGCCGCGAAGTGATTGCGCCGGTGAGGGAATCGGCGTCGTCGACCAAGGTGATCATGCGGTCGCGATTGTCACCGATCAGACTCGTGGCAGCAGCTCCCGTGCTGGTGCCGGCACGCAGAAGCCCCGCCAACCCGTCGGATTTCTCGACGACGGTCTTGGATGTGGTGATGGAGTTCTCGAATGCGGCGAGCATGTCCGGCGCACTCGTCGAGAGACTGTCGGCGAGGGTGGCTATGTCGTCGAGGTCGTCACCGAGTCCGTCGATGACGGGCTGCGCACCGACCAACGCTTGGTGGACTGAATCGAGCGATTCGCCGATCTGGTTTCCCTTGCCGCTCAACGCGTCCGAGACTGCCGTGAGTGCGACGTTTATGTCGGCGGGGTCGAGGGAAGAAACGAGCGAGTAGATCCGGGAGATCGATTGGTAGAGCTGGACCGCGACTTCGGACTGATCGGATACCAACTCGGTACCCGGCACGAGAGCAGGACCACGCGAGAGTCCGTCAGGTTGAATCAGGTCTACGAAGAAGTCGCCGAAGATGTTGCGGGGCATCAGTCGCACCTGACTTGTCGACGGTATGTTCTCGAACGCTCCCTCGTCGATCGCGAGTGAGACAGTCGAAGCGGTGGTGCCCGGCTCGATCTCGGCCACAGCGCCGACGACGACGCCGCGGTACTGTACCGAGGATCCGACTCGCAGCGCACCGGCACTGGCGGGGACGACAGCACTGACCTGCGG
>NZ_CAURKP010000125.1:0-15741 GCF_963525155.1 uncultured Rhodococcus sp. | reverse complement strand
GGAGTTGCCTGCGCCGGTCGACGGAAAGACTGCGGTGGTGAGCAAACCGAACAACAGTTGACCGAGCAGGAAGAGAGCCCAGCCACGTGCGGCGCCCCAGAGCCGAAACGCAAGCGGTGCAACCAAGGCCAGCGTCACGAGATTGGTGACAGTTCCTGCGGCCCCTCCGTCCTGAACGAGCACGGAGGTCAGAATGCGCCACCATTGCCCGTCACGAATCAACGCGGGATCACGACGAAACATCTCGAGCAGTCCCGGCATCGCCGCCTGCAAGATGGAAGGCACTGCAACCATCAGCCAGAGGAGAGCCGCCGAGAGTGGGAATTCTCCGAAAACTCGACGACTTTTCAACCACACGAGCATCAGTGCAACCGAGGCAGCAACGACAGCAAAAATCAGTACCGCGTCCAAGCCGCCGGTCCCTGAGGTGGTCACAGCGCGACCTTACATCGGACCGATACCGACATCAGGGAACCTGACACCTGGGAAAGCACACGATTCAGGCGGAGAGGCGCTTTGCTGCCGCGGCGATTCGTTCGTCTGTTGCAGTGAGCGCGATCCGCACGTGCTTGCTCCCGCTCGGTCCGTAGAACTCACCGGGGGCAACGAGGATCCCACGATCGGCGAACCAACTGACCGTCGCTCGACATTCCTCGCCGCGCGTCGCCCAGAGGTACAGACCTGCCTCGGAATTGTCGACGGTGAATCCGGCGCCTCGAACAGCTTCGATCAACACACTACGACGCTCGCGGTACCGCTCGCGCTGGATGTTCTCGTGTTGGTCGTCGCCCAAGGCTGCGGTCATCGCCGCCTGGATCGGTAGCGGCAGGATCATGCCCGCGTGCTTACGCACCTCGAGCAGTTCCGACACCAGAGCCGGATCACCGGTGACGAACCCCGCGCGATAGCTCGCGAGATTGGACGTCTTCGAAAGCGAGTGGACCGCAAGCAAACCGGTCAGATCGCCGTCGTTGACACGGGGATCGAGAATGGAGAGTGCATCCGCTTCCCACGTCAATCCGAGGTAGCACTCGTCGGAGACGACGATCGCGCCGCGCTCGCGCGCCCAGGCCACGACCTTCTGCAAGTGCTCGAGGCCGAGCACCTTGCCGGTGGGGTTCGAGGGCGAGTTCACGAAGATCATCGCCGCCGACTCGGGACCGAGCTTGTTCAAGCCGTCGGCGCGCAGGACGCGAGCACCTGCCAGTTTCGCTGCGACCTCGTACGTCGGGTACGCCAACTCCGGAATGACCACTAGATCGTCGGCTCCGAGACCGAGCAGTTTCGGCAGCCACGCGATCATTTCCTTGGTACCGATGGCCGGCAGCACCGCTGCCGGATCGACGTCGGGAATGTTGTAGCGGCGATCCAGTGACTCCGCCACGGCCTCGCGAAGCGCGAGCGTGCCATGAGTCGTCGGGTATCCGGGCACCTCGGCAACAGAGGCCAGAGCCTCCTGAATCACCGGGTCCACCGGATCCACCGGCGTCCCCACGGACAGGTTCACGATGCCGTCGGGATGAGAGTGCGCCTTCGCCGTGACATCGGCGAGCGAATCCCACGGAAAATCAGGAAGCCCAGCGGCCACCGGAGTACGAGACAAGATCTCTATTCCTCACCCATGGGAGGCAGCGCCTTGATGAACGGCGTGTCGTAGTCGACCTTGCCGAGCTTGGCCGCTCCACCCGGTGAGCCGAGATCGTCGAAGAAATCGACGTTGGTGCTGATGTACGCGTTCCACTGGTCCGGGACGTCGTCTTCGTAGAAGATGGCTTCGACGGGACAGACAGGCTCACACGCGCCGCAGTCGACACACTCGTCGGGGTGGATGTAAAGCATGCGTCCACCCTCGTAGATGCAGTCGACAGGGCATTCTTCGATGCACGCCTTGTCCATCACATCTACACACGGTTCAGCAATCGTGTAGGTCACTGCCGATCTCCCTGCCTTCCTGTCGTGCATCGCCGCCGCAACACGCAGTTGCAAGGGGCCGAAAATCCGATACGACTCTCACGTACCGCGGGAACAGCCTATTATCCCCCTGCCGACCCACTCTGAGCAGGCGGGGGTAACACATTTCAGCCTACTGCGGTGATGTTCCTCGACCGAATCGCGATCCACTTCTCCCCCAGAGCGGCCGCGCGTACCAGTGCGCCCCGCTCACCGAGGTAATCCGCCACGACGCCGACCACCGGAATCTTGCCGAAAATCTCGTACGGTTTTGTCCGCGACGGCCGCTTGTGCAACTCGTCCGTGATGGCACGAAAAGTCTTGGACGTGCGCCACAACGTTCCGATGAGCGCGAACGGGCGCCAGGTCTCGTCGGCGCCGCCGGCTGATTTCTCAGCGAAGTCCTCTCCGGTGAGAAGCTCTCGAGACTTCGTCTCACGCCGGCACAGCACCGACGCCAGGAGGTCCACCTGCTGATCCCGTTCGGTCACTCCGTGTTCACGGGCAACCGCAACGAGCACAACGGCCTGATTCGCGAAGGCCAGCAGGTCCTGGATCGGCAACCGATTGAGGAGGACACCGAAGATGCCGGGAAACGCGACGGCAACGGTGTTGAGTGCACCCAACCGGGTCGTCCACCACTTCGAGCGCTGCTCGTCGGTCATCACCGACCACGCCGCCGTCCCGGGGAACTTGACGACGTCGAGGACCCAAGCGGCCGCGTCCAACACCATCGCAGCAGCGTTTCGCTCGGGATCGGTCGGCTCGAACGTCCGACGTTTGATACCGAGCGGATCGCTGTAGGCGAGGTCGAGAACCGGGTTGATCCCCCACACCGCTCGATCGAGAACCTCGACGACCTTGCGGTCCCCCAGTACGTCAGCCATCAGGCAATCGCTCCTTCGCGTCGTGCATGTGTGGTGGTTCGTTCGCGTGCCGGACGTCCGATTCCCTCGGCGATGGCGCGCAGTTCTGCGACGGTCTTCTCGGAACCGTGTTCGGAGCCGGCCATCCGCGAGATCGTCTCTTCCATCAGCGTTCCGCCGAGGTCGTTGGCGCCGCCGTTGAGCATCATCTGCGTTCCGGTGATGCCAAGTTTGACCCAGCTGGTCTGGATGTTGGGTATGCGGCCGTGCAGCATGATGCGTGCCAGCGCGTGCGCAGCGCGGTTGTCCCGATTGGTCGGCCCTGGCCGTGAAGCGCCCGCCAGGTACAGGGGCGCGCTCTGGTGAACGAACGGCAGCAGCACGAACTCCGTGAATCCGCCTGTACGGTCCTGGATTCCGCGAAGAACGTTCAGGTGCCCGACCCAATGGTGCGGCTGATCGACATGCCCGTACATCATCGTCGAACTCGACCGCAGCCCCACCTCGTGGGCCGTGGTGACCACTTCGATCCATTCCGCCGTCGGCAGTTTGCCCTTGGTGAGGATCCAGCGCACCTCGTCGTCGAGGATCTCCGCTGCCGTACCGGGAATGGTGTCCAGGCCCGCCTCACGAAGGGCCGTCAGCCAATCCCTGATGCTCTCACCACTGCGCGATGCACCGTTCACGATCTCCATCGGAGAGAACGCGTGGACGTGCATCGACGGCACGCGCTTCTTGACGGCCCGGACCAGGTCGGCGTAACCGGTGACGGGAAGTTCCGGATCGATACCGCCCTGCATGCACACCTCGGTTGCGCCGGCGACGTGCGCTTCCCACGCACGGTCGGCGACCTGCTCTGCCGACAGCGTGAACGCGTCGGCGTCACCCTTGCGCTGCGCGAACGCACAGAATCGGCAGCCCGTGTAGCAGATGTTGGTGAAGTTGATGTTCCGGTTCACCACGTAGGTGACGTCCTCGCCGACGGCATCCTTGCGCAGCGCATCCGCCAGTGCCACAACGGCTTCCAGGCCCGGTCCCTCCGCCGTGGCAAGGGCCAGGTACTCGTCGTCGGAACATCCGGCCGGGTCGCGTTCGGCACTGCGGAGCGCAGCCAGCAGGTCGGTGTCGACGCGAATCGGAGCACTGAGTTCGAGGACCTGTTCGCGCACGGTCTCCCAGTCGCCGAACGCACTGCCCAGGTCACTGCGGGTCTCGGTGTTGCGCCCGTCCGTGTCGATCTCGGTATTGAGATCGACGCGTCCGCTCGATTCCCACGACTCGTCCGGTTCCTGCCACGGTCGACCCACCGGTTTGGTGTCGGGCAGGGCGAGGCCGGTCTTGGGGTCCGCCAGCGCTTGCACGTGACCCGCAATGCGCGGATCGATCCACGGAGCCCCGGCCAGGACATATGCCGGTTGGGCCGCAGTGCGTTCGGTCAGCGTGAAGCCGCCCTCGGCGCTGATCTCGGCCAAGGTCTCGAGATTCGGCCAGGGACGCTCGGGGTTGACGTGATCGGGGGTCAACGGTGATACCCCGCCCCAGTCGTCCACGCCTGCGCCGAGCAGCGCGAGGCACTCGCTGTTCGAGACGAGATTCGGCGGACTCTGAATCCGCATCGTCGGCCCGAGCAACAGGCGTGCGACCGCGATGGCCGCGAGAAACTCGTCGAGTCCCGCATCAGGCGTATTGCGCATCGCGGTATCAGGCTTGGCCAGGAAGTTCTGAATGATCACTTCCTGGATGTGGCCGAACGCCTTCTGCGACTTGCGTATCGCCATGATCGACTCGGCACGCTCGAGGAAGTTCTCCCCGATGCCCACAAGAATTCCGGTGGTGAAGGGGATGTTCAGTCGGCCTGCGTCGGTCAGGGTGCGTAGCCGAACCGCCGGGTCCTTGTCCGGGCTGCCGTAGTGGCATTCGCCCTTGTCGGTGAACAGGCGGGTTGCGGTCGTCTCGAGCATCATGCCCATCGACGGCGCAACGGGCTTGAGCCGCGAGAGTTCCTGCCAGCTCATCACACCGGGATTGAGGTGCGGGAGCAGTCCGGTCTCCTCGAGTACCCGGATCGACATCGCCCGCACGTAGTCGAGGGTGGAGTCGTAGCCGCGTTCGTCCAGCCACTGCTTTGCTTCCGGCCAGCGAGCCTCGGGGCGATCACCCAGCGTGAACAACGCTTCCTTGCAGCCCAATTCGGCGCCTGCCCTGGCAATGTCCAAAACCTCGTCCGGCTCCAGGAACATGCCGTGCCCAGCGGCACGCAGTTTCCCGGGCACCGTGACGAATGTGCAGTAGTGGCACTTGTCCTGGCACAGACGGGTCAGCGGAATGAAAACCTTCCGCGAATACGTCACGGTGTTCGGCCGACCCGCTGCCAGCAGCCCGGCATCGCGAACCTTGGCCGCCGAAGAACACAGATCGGTCAGATCGGTTCCCCGTGCCTGCAGCAGCGTTGCCGCCTCGTCGACGTTCAGGGTCGCTCCGTCGCGTGCACGACGGAGAACTCGCCGCATCGCCGACGCTGACGGGCCGGGCGACGGACTGGACGAGGCGGACGCGGAAATACCTGGCATCGGAAGCATGGTGGGTTTGCCGGAGTCATCACCAGTTCGGTTCACCTAGCGATCATGCGCCATGTGGGACGACTAGTGCCACCCGGTGCCAGAAGTAGGAGGCCTCACCGCCCCGACACCGCCTCGATCACGACGGCCGGTAGTCGTCGTCGACCGCAACCTCGACTCGTTGATCCACGACGTCAGCCACTGGCGCGTCGAGCGGAATGTCGGTCAGATCGGGTTCTTCAGGGGCGTTCGGATCTACGGGTGTCGATTGTTCGAGCGCATCTGATTCCGGAGCCTCCGGGTCGAATGTCGCATCTTGTTCGGTCATCACGTGCTCCCTTCGCGGTCGCCACACTCCACGATAGGGCCGATGTCGACAGATCGCCCCTCACTCGACCAAAGTAGTGCCCATGACTGCGCCGCAACCGCTGACCATGGCCGACCCGTTATGGCGACCCAGCACCAAAGCCCCGAGGCTGTGGGCAATCACTGCCTCACTGTTCTGGGTACCCGTCATCGTCGCCGAAATCGTCTGTGCCGTCTTGATACCCGGAATCCCGTCCTGGGTGGTCGGCACCGTATTCGCAGTCACCGTGCTCTTCGCTGCCACCTACATTCTGATGGTCCCGGCGTGGCGGTATCGCGTCCACCGATGGGAGATCAGTGACACCGCGGTATACACACGCACCGGCTGGTTCACCCAGGAGCGACGCATCGCACCGATCTCGCGCGTGCAGACCGTGGACACCGAGCGCGGACCGATCGACCGCATGTTGGGTCTGGCAACCGTCACGGTCACGACAGCGTCGTCGGCCGGGGCCGTGAAGATCTCCGCACTCGACCAGGAAGTCGCCGACCGCACGGTGGCTCAACTGACGGAGATCGCGGGTACCAACGTGGGAGACGCGACGTGAACGAGAAACAGTTGGGCGACCCGACCACGATCGAGATCCCGGCAGAGGCGGAAACGGCAGCTGCCGAGGCAGCGGAAGAGGAACAGCCCTGGCTCCGCCTCGACCGACGCATGCTTCTGGTCCACCCCGTCAACGAAGTCGTCAAACTGCTCCCGGTCCTACTCGTCTCCGTAGTTCTCGGCAGCCAATCCGGTAACCACTGGTGGGGACTCGGCGTCGTCACTCTGCTCGTCATCTTCGGTTTGTTGCGGTATTTCACCACCACGTACCGAATCGGACCCGTCCACGTTCAACTGCGCACCGGGGTCTTCCAGAAAAAGCTGCTCTCCGTCCCGCGTAGCCGCATCCGATCCGTCGACGTCGAGGCCGGGGTCATGCACCGGTTGCTCGGACTGTCGATCGTGCGCATCGGTACCGGCCAACGCGCCGGGAGCGGCCACGATTCGAACAAGTTCGAGCTCAACGCCCTGTCGACCGCCCTGGTTCCGGACCTACGCGCCGCACTGTTGGCCGGCGCCCAGCAAGCACGGCGACTGGAAACCCCGGGCACGCCGGTCGAAAGCATCACCGAACCGGTCGACACCGAAATCGGTCACTGGGAACCGAGTTGGGTTCGCTACGCCCCCTTTTCGTTCACCGGAATCGCCATCATCGCAGCCATCATCGGCATCTCGTTCCAATACGGCATCGGCACTGCCGTCGCGAAATCCTCGGCAGTGAGCGACAGCTTCGACTCACTCGAGAGCCTCGGCATCGCACTGATGGTCGTCATCGCACTCGTCGTGCTGCTGGTGCTGTCGAGTGCACTCGCCTGCGTCCAGTACCTGATCGCGTTCGGCAACATGAAACTCACCGACAACGGCCGCATCCTGCATGTCAGTCACGGCCTGTTGAAGACTCGGCAAACCACACTCGACCGCGCCCGCCTCCGCGGCACGACGCTCAAGGAACCGCTCCTGCTGCGATTGGCCCGCGGCGCGCGGCTCGACGCCATCATGACCGGGGTCAGCGCCGAGAAGAAGGAATCTTCGCTACTGCTCCCGCAGGGACCGCGCAGGGAAGCCGAGCGAGTGATGGCCACCGTGATCGGTGACTCACGCCAGGCGTCCGCCCCGCTGATCCCGCACGGCCCGGCCGCGCGGCGTCGCCGGTACACCCGAGCACTGTTCCTCGCCGCGGTGGCGTTCCTGGTCTGTGTGGCGTGCGCGGCTTCTGGACTCGATGTACCGATCTACGCGTGGTTCGGGGTCGCCGTACTCGCCATCGGTGGCACCGCCCTCGCCTACGACCGATACAACGGCCTCGGCCACGCAGTACTACCCGGCTGGTTGATCACCCGAAACGGCTCGCTCGATCGCCAGCGTCACAGTCTCGAATCCGAAGGTGTCATCGGATGGACGGTGCGCGAGACGTTCTTCCAGAGGCGCGCGGGAGTGGCAACCGTCGTCGCCGCGACGCCCGCCGGCACCGGAAGCTACGAGGTGATCGATCTCCCCGCCGAGAACGCGTGGGAATTGATCGAAGCCGTCACTCCGGGCGGTGGCGACGTGTGGGCAGGTCGTCGATGATGAGCCTCGCCAGCGAACCGAGACGCGATCGCTCGGGCTGGATGGTCGGAACACCGAGGAGTTCCAGCGGAGCGGCCGTGACCGGTCCGACGCAGTAGGTCGGTACCGGTCCGCGCATCGCTGCGACGAACCGCTCCAGCTCGCCCATTTCTTTTGCCGTGCTGAGCATCGAGGAGACCGCGGGGGCACTGGTGAAGGTCAGCGCGTCGATCGCACCGGAACGAACTGCAGCGACCAACGCGCGGACCGGCGACTGATCCGGCGGCCGGATCCACCGATAGACCGATACCGGAGTGACAACCGCGCCGATGTCGGCGAGGGAGGCGCTCAGGTCCGTCAACGGCTCCCATTCGGTGATGGTGCCGTGCAACTGGACTGCGATGCGCAAGCCTGCCACTCCCTCGCTTCCGAGATGTGCCAGAACTTCCTCGGACGACTCACCCGAAGGCGACCATTCCTCGCGCAGTCCGGCGCCTCGGATGGCGCCCGTCGCCTTGGGGCCGCGGGCGATGATGCGCGTGTGGGCGAGAGCCCCGAGGAACTCCTCGGTCAAACCCCACGAGGCGACGGCGTCGAGCCAACCCCTGAAGCCGATCCCGGTACTGATCACGACCAATTCCGGAGGATCGGCAATCAAAGCGGACGTCTGAGTCCTCAGGTCTCGATCGTCCACCAACGGCAGCACATGGATCACCGGTGTCCGCACGATCTCCGCGCCTCGACGTTCGAGGAGCGTCGCAAATTCTTCGACACGCCGTTCTGCGGTCAAGGCGATAGTCGCACCCGCCAAATCATGTTCAGCCACAGGCTGAGTGTCCCTTATGCACGGGTCAGTTTCCTACGCGCGCGCCGAGAACTATTGCGAGCTGAGGGTGGCGAGTCTGTTGATCGCCACTTTGAAGAGGAAAACGGCGGCCGGAGCGATCGCACCGACCAGCAGCAGGAAGGTCAGAGGGGACGAAAGCACGAGTACGTCGCCGCCGGGGCCGCCCACCATGCACACCAAGAACCCGACGATCCAACCGGCGAGCGGCAATGCGGCCCTACCCGGCGTCGTAACCGTGCGGGCGGCGATCACCAATACGAGGTTCGCGGTCGCGGCTACGAGAATGCTGATGGGAAATGCCGTCGTACCGAGATGAGTCGGCAAGAACAGGACGGACAACACCGCGCACAAGAACCCGTCGAAAATCAGGACGCCGAGGATGACAGGGTCGAGCCACGACAGCGACGTTCCTGTCGAGGCGTCCGTGTTGTTCTCGACCGTCGTCATGGTTTTGATAGTGGTCTATCGGTCGTCATCGCGCGAGCGCGGGGTCCCTCCCGACAAGCACCCCGGCTCGCGCCCGAAAAGCACGAAGCTGATCAGGGAACCGGCGGGAACCCGAGCAGAGTCAGCAAATGACTCTGCTGATCTGCGAATGCGTAGAGCGACCCGTAATACAAGTCGTGGTAATAACCAGCCATCGGACGCAACGAATCGACGAAGGCGACGATCTGGTTCTGCAGGTCCCAGTTGTACATTTCTTCAGCCCCCAGGCTTTGCTGTTACCGAAAGGACCACCCATCCGGTGACACGCATCACACACCACTACGGCGTCGATCGCAATGCCTGTGAGCCGACGCCCAGGTCAGCTGTGCAGCCCGCCGAACAGATCGCGCTCGCGGCCGTCCTCACCCACCGGACCGAGCGCGCCGGCGGCCAATACGAAATGCTCGACCGTCAGGATCGGTTGGACCACGTTGTTCGACAATGCGAACTCGGCTCGGCTCGGGGCTACCGTCACCTGAGTGGCGTGGGCGCTCAATGCCCTCGCCTTCGCATCGATGACGCCTCGAACGTCGATTGCCGTCGTCACGTCTGCGTCCTCGACACTCGGCAATTCCCCGGGCTCGGGCAGACGCCAGTTCTCCGGGAACTCGGAAATCGCCGCGATGCCGCGTTCGAGTCCGCTGCGCTCGGTCACGGTCCAGTAGAACTTCGGAGTCGACCACGGCTCGCCGGTCTCGGGATACGCGGTCGTTCCTGCAGCTTCGACCGCCGCTGTCGTGATCGCGTGCGCCTGGATGTGATCCGGGTGCCCGTAGCCGCCGTTGGGGTCGTACGTGATCACGACGTGCGGCCGAATCTCACGAATGACGGCGACCACCGCGCCAACTGCTTCGTCGAGTCGAGCATTGACAAAAGCACGGGGATTGGCGGCCGAAGGTGTGCCGATCATTCCGGAGTCGCGATACCGACCGGCACCGGCGAGGAAGCGAGGAGCGGCACTGCCCAAAGCCGACAAAGCAGCGCGCAGTTCCGCGATCCGGTAGCCACCGAGTTGATCGGCCTCGGAAGCCACGAGCCCGGCCCACGCATCACCGATCACTTCGCCTTCCTCCCCCAACGTGCAGGTGAGGACTGTGACCTCGACGCCTTCGGACGCGTATCGCGCGATGGTGCCACCGGTGGTGATCGTTTCGTCGTCCGGATGTGCGTGTACCAACAAAAGCCGCTTCGCCGACGCGGTCACTTTTCCACCCTCACCCAGTCCGTAGCGTTTCCGAATATCCCCACCTGCACCGGCCCGTCGAGGACCACGCCCTCGACTCCGGTCCCGACCGCGACCAGCGCTCGGCTCTGCACGATCGGCAAAACCGCCGCAAGATCCCACAGCTTGGGTTCCGCATCGGCGATCAACGACCCGAGATCCCCGATGCCACTGAGCGCTTCGTCGATCCGACCTTGCAACGCCGGATCACACAGCCCGGACAGGTTGCTCGGAGCCTCGACGCTTGTCGTTCGGATGGGCTCCGGTGTCTGCGACGGCGTCGGTGCGGGCACTGCCGAACTTGTTGCCGGAGTGGAAGGTGCGCTCGGGCAACTGAACCGCGAGGCCAGCGAAGTGGCCGTGTCGGCGCCTGCCCGGCTCCAACCGACGATCATGTCGACGCGTCCTGTCGTCAGGTCCTCGCCGTAAAGTTCCTCCGGCGCCACCGATTCGACGGTCGCCAGGATTCCCACGTCACGCAATTCGTCGGCAGCGGTGTTTGCCACGGCGATCGCGATGTCGTCGTTTTCGGGAGCGCCGATCAGCAGTGTCAACTGGGCGCCGTCACGGACGATCGATCCGACCGTTCCAGTGCCCGTGACGATTCCGGTGGGCGGTGCCGTCAGGTAGCCGGCTGCGGTCAGCTCGCCCAGCGCCTGCTCCCTGGTCGGTTTCGGCGGCGCGGTGGGCGCATATCCCGGATCCGACGGAGCGAGAATCTGAGCTTTCACCGGGGCGGACGCCGATTCACTCCCTGCCGCCACCACGGCGAGCAGGTCCGGATCGAGCAGTCCCAGAACACCTTTACGCACCCGAACATCCGCGAAGTTCTTGCTTCGCCCGTTCACGTTGATGTCGAGAGTGCGCGGAACGTAGGAGAACGCCGTCCTGACACCCGGGATCGCAGACAGCTGAATATCCGTGGCACTACCCGAATGAACCTGCGCCACTTGGGCATCGTCGGTACGCAGCGCATCCGCCAACTGTGCAGCCGTTCCTCCGCGTCGCAGAACTATCTGATCCGGGTCTGAAGGCTTGCCCCAGAATCGGTCGTTGCGTTCGAGCACGATTTCGTCCCGGCCGCGGTCGACCGAGCGCACGTGAAAGTGGGCTCCCGACACCGGAATCCCCTCACTCAGGCCGGTGCTGAAACCGCCGGGAGTGTCCTTGATCAGGTGGGACGGAAGAATATCGGTGAACAACTCTCGCCATGCCGGATACGGCGCACGCATCACGACGTTGACCGTTTTGCCGCCGCCGGACGAGTTCACGTCGTCGATCATCTGATAGCCCGCGGGATTGACCACACCGGGAACCGAGATCATCTGCTGCCACAGGTAGCGAAAGTCTTCTGCCGCAATGGGAGCGCCGTCCGACCATTGGGCTTCGTTGCGCAGTTGGTAGCGAATCGTGAACGGGGCCTCCGACGTCACTTCAGCGGAAACGAGGAAAGAATCGTCGATCGCCCACTCCGTCGCGCCAGGTTGTGTGGGCGAATTGATCGGGCGAAACGCACTGGGCAGTACGAGGTTGCCGACTGCGGAGTTGACCGGCGACTGATCCGCGAGCAGGTGCGGGTTGAATCCGCCTCCCACCTCGTCGATTGCCACAGTGACCTGCTTCATCGCCGGAACGACCGGAGTCGGTGTGGGCTTGACGGTTTCGGTGCTCTCGACCGGAGGCGGCGGATCGGCTGTACATGCAGTCAGTGACAACGCCGTCACTGCCACTGCCAACGCCAGGTAGCGACGTCCTGAGGCCACAGACAATTCCTTCCGTACGGGGCCGCGTCGCCCCTTTGCACTCGATTCCCTGGCAGATCTTTCGCCTGGAAACCATGAAGGCGAATGTACCTTTCCGCCGAAAACTCGGCTGAAAGGCACATCCGCCTGTCAGGTTGTAACCGACGAAAGACTACAGAGCAGCCTTGTCGCGTGCCTTGCTACGTGAACGCTCGCGAGCGCGCTCGGTTGCGTTGAGGTGCACCTTGCGGACGCGGACGTCCTCCGGGGTGACCTCGACGCACTCGTCGCTGGAGCAGAACTCCATCGCTGCTTCGAGTTCGAGCTTGATCGGCTTTGCGAGGGTCTCCATCACGTCTGCGGACGACTGACGCATGTTGGTCAGCTTCTTCTCGCGGGTGACGTTGATGTCGAGGTCTTCCTGACGCGGGTTGATACCGACGACGTGTCCCTCGTAGGTGTCTGCGCCGGGCTCGACGAAGAAGGTTCCACGGTCGGCCAACTGGATCATGGCGAACGGCGTCACCGTGCCGGAGCGGTCCGAGACGAGCGAGCCGGTGTGGCGCGCACGGATCTCGCCGGCCCACGGGCCGTATCCGTCGAACACGGCGTTGGCGATACCGGTTCCGCGGGTTTCCGTGAGGAAGTCCGTACGGAAGCCGATGAGGCCACGCGAAGGAACGATGAACTCCATGCGAACCCAGCCTGCGCCGTGGTTGGACATCTGGACCATCTTGCCCTTGCGGTTGGCCAGGAGCTGCGTGATGGCGCCGAGGTACTCCTCGGGGCTGTCGATGGTCAGCTCTTCGAAAGGCTCGTGAACCTTGCCGTCGACGAGCTGCGTGACAACCTGCGGCTTACCGACGGTGAGTTCGAAGCCTTCACGACGCATCTGCTCGACGAGGATGGCGAGCGCGAGCTCTCCACGACCCTGGACCTCCCACGCATCGGGGCGACCGATGTCGAGGACCTTGAGCGAGACGTTACCGACGAGCTCCTGGTCCAGGCGGGACTTGACCATGCGTGCAGTCAGCTTGTGACCCTTGACGCGACCGACGAGCGGTGACGTGTTGGTGCCGATCGTGACCGAGATTGCCGGCTGGTCGACGGTGATGCGGGGCAGTGCGACCGGGTTCTCCAGATCAGCGAGGGTGTCGCCGATCATGATGTCCGGGAATCCTGCGACGGCGCAGATGTCACCGGCGACGGCGACCTCACCGGGAACGCGCTCGACACCGATGGTCGTGAGGAGTTCGGTGATCTTGGTCTTCGTGACGACGGGCTCGCCGTCGACCTCGCGGCACCAGGACACGGTCTGGCCCTTGCGCAGCTCGCCGTTGTGGATGCGAACGAGTGCGAGGCGACCGAGGAATGCGGATGCGTCGAGGTTGGTGACGTGAGCCTGCAGCGGTGCGTCGACCGAGCCCTTCGGCGCGGGGACGTACTCCATCAGCACCTGGAAGAGCGCGGTGAGGTCCTCGGCGTCGGGAGCCTTGCCGTTCTCGGGCTGCACGGTCGATGCCTTGCCTTCGCGACCGGACGCGTAGAGGACGGGAAGTTCGAGTGCGAGCTCAGCGGCTTCGGCGGCCTCGTCGGAAAGGTCCGATGCGAGGTCGAGGAGCAGGTCCTGAGCCTCGGTGACAACCTCTTCGATGCGGGCGTCGGGGCGGTCCGTCTTGTTGACGACCAGGATGACGGGCAGCGAAGCGGCGAGTGCCTTGCGCAGCACGAAACGCGTCTGCGGCAGGGGTCCCTCGGAAGCATCGACGAGCAGGACGACGCCGTCGACCATGGACAGGCCGCGCTCGACCTCGCCACCGAAGTCGGCGTGGCCGGGGGTGTCGATGACGTTGATGACGGTGATGGAACCGTCTTCGTTGACCTTATGTACTGCGGTGTTCTTCGCGAGAATGGTGATGCCCTTCTCGCGTTCGAGGTCGCCGGAGTCCATAACGCGATCGACCAGCTCGGCGCGCTCCTCGAACGCGCCGGACTGACGAAGCATGGCGTCGACGAGGGTGGTCTTGCCGTGGTCGACGTGTGCGACGATGGCAACGTTACGGAAGCTGGTGATGGTCACGCGATGGCTCTCCTGGCTGAGTTGATTCGGCCACGCGAAAGTCAAGTCGCACGGCTCTTCTGGTGGCCGCTGCACGAGTGTGTGATCCGAATCAGGGCACGAATCGCCTGAGAAGGCACCGCGGCCTAGTAAATACTACTCGCTCCGGGCTGATACTCCTGCATTGTGCGGCCTCTATCACCGCCCCCACCAGCGAATAGTGATCTGCACCACGCCGATGCGCGTAGGATTACGACCTGGAGAAACAGGTCATTTAAGGGTACGCTAACCTCGTTCCAAGAGCGGGCTCTCCGCCGTAGTGAAACAGGAAAGCCGCAGCGTCACATGGGAAAAGTCAAGGCAAGCAAGGTCTCGCAGCTCAAGCCGAAGAAGAAGTGCTGCCGCAAGAAGACGAGGTGCATCAAGTGTCCCGTCGTCATCATGCGGATGAAGAAGCTCGAGAACGAGGGCGCATCCAAGAAGGAACTGAAAGCGGGTCTCAAGAAGGCTCGTGCGGCGTAAGCGCGCTCAATTCCGCGAGTAACTCGGGGATCCAGGCTCGATCGTTGTCCACCAGATCCATCGACAACAGTTCTTCGGCGTCGACCCATGTCAATTGAGCATGGTCGAGCGCGACCGGTTCTCCCGACACCAACTCCGCCCGGTAGGCCCGCAGGACCAACCCAGGCGACAGTGGCACGTCGACACCGATTCTGGCGCCGCATCTCACCTCGACCGCCAGTTCCTCGAGCAGCTCCCGCGCCAACGCGTTCTGTGGCGATTCGAATTCTTCGACCTTCCCGCCCGGCAGCTCCCAACGACCGGCCAAAGCCGGCGGACTCGTCCGCTGCGCGAGGAGCAGCCTTCCCTCGCGGAAGATCGCACCGGCGACAACTTCCCGATCCCTTGCAGGTGCATCACTCATCGCACCATGATGGAGTATGGCCACTTTGTTGTCCGACTCCGCGATCCAAAACGCTCTCGACGAACTGCCCGCCTGGCAATTGTCGCCAGGGTCGATCACTCGCACGGTCGACTCCGCGACATTCCCGGACGCCATCGCGCTTCTTCAACGCATCGCGGCAGTCGCCGAGGCCGCGGACCATCATCCCGACATCGACGTTCGCTGGCGAAAGGTCACGTACACGCTTTCGACACACTCGGCGGGCGGTCTCACGGAACTGGACTTCGACCTTGCCCGTCGAATTGACGTACTCGTCGACGATTCGGTCCGTTTCGACTGATCTTCGAGTGAACAAACCTCGCAATCTGACGTAACAGTTGCATCAACTTTCACATAGATCACTTCAGTCACAGGTATGGTCGCCGTAAATCACGATCGAGGCCGGTCATGCCATAGACTCCCCCCGGTGCGTAGCTGCTCAGCAACTGAACAGCTGTACAACCCGGGGGCTCTGTACATAGAGTGACCCCTCGAGCCGTCTAACGCGGAGCTCGCCTAGGCGCCCGCGCGGTATGACTTAGGATGGGGAAACTGTGCTTCGATCCCGAGGTATGCGTTTGGCGTTATAATCCTTCGCTATTGCAGG